>CAYMIB010000001.1:0-60059 GCA_964390475.1 uncultured Candidatus Saccharibacteria bacterium
GATATACAGCATGAAATAGTGTTACTCCTTCGAGGCTATCAATTTTCTCGTTTTCTTTTGGACCGATTAACATGTATTTTTCTTTAGGAAAAATAAAAAGTTCTCCATTTTTAAAATATTCAGTAAGAGCAATAGCAAGCGCTCCTTGTTCGTCGTGATGTGTTTGCTCCCCAGGGTGAATATTATTCTTCCACCAACTGAACTCTCGTTCAAGTTCCAAGGAAATGCTGTAACCGGCCTTTTGTACAAACAAACCAGCATTTACAAATGGTGTATCTTTTGTGGCTTTTTTTTGCATCGCGCCATGTTGCCATGATTGACCAAGAAATTCATCCATGATCGCAAATTTAATTTTCGGATTTTTTAACATCTCCCCAAGCTCTATCGGATATTTGAGTAAAAATACGTCAGAATCAACGTAGATTTCTGTTTCATCTAGTTCAAGTTTTACTCTTGGACACCATTTTTTCCATGTTGCCTTTGATTCAATATCAAAAATACTTTTACCATTCTCATTAAAATAAATGACCTTGGCAATGTTTCCTATTTTATCCCTCAAAAATTCTACCTCGTCAGTGAAAACAATATATCGGTTATTTTCACCAAACCGCGACTTAAATGACAATATGCTGTACCTGAGTAGTTCTACACTCTCAGTTTTGTGTAGTCCCCACAGTGACCATCTAAATATCATATCGTTTGTATCTCATTAGTATGCTCTAGTAGTAGGACACAGGGGTTGATCGATTAAATTTTACTTAGACCTGAACTTTTAAAAATTAGGTCCTCAACCGCCTGATCAGTTCCTATTGTCTTGGGGTGTGAAAAATTAGCAAAATCTATTTTTTTTGTTTTAATAAAAAGTTGATCCTCGTTCATTTCATGAACACCCACCAAACCAATGTTGCTAATCAAATTATATTTAGGCAACACGGCATACCCATTGTTTAGAAGACATGTATATGTCCACTGAATTGACCATACAGATGAGACCTTTCCGTATACCTGGTCAATCATTTTCTCAACAAACATTCTATTTTCAATATTAGTAGGGAATACTTTTTCCAGCAAGCGTTCCTTTTTAAGGCGGGGCCATTCAGTTACGTTTACATCATACTTACTCCACGCTCTTTTCCAGGTTGCCCATCCCCAGATATGATAAAAGCGGGAGAAAAAATAATCATAGTCTGATGTTATTGAGGTTGCAGGATTTGAACCAGATATCATCATAATCTCATTTTTATTTCTGAATTTCTTAAGTAACTTTTCACAATATTCAAAAAAAGATTCATTTGGAAGACAATCATCTTCCAGAATTATTCCTTCCTCTACATTTTCGAAAAACCAATTTGGTCCTTTAATTACACCAAGTCTGCAACCAAGATTTTCATTTCCAACCATTGTTTTGGTTTCACAGGGCCAATCTATGCGCTCAACAATTTTTCTAGTTTCATTACACATTTCATCATCTCCCTCTTTGTCCATTTTGGGTCCATCTGCGGAAATAAAAAGCTTTTTAGGTCGAGCTCTTCTTATAGCCTCGAACACCTTCTTTGTATATTCTGGCCTGTTGTATATCAAAAATAAAATTGGAGTTTCCATTTATTAAAATGCTAATTATTTATATAATATTTTTCCGCATATTATTTTTAAGAAAAATCTCAAGTATTTTTGGAAAATCAAAAAACTTAATGGTTGTTTCATTTCTTGCAATAATCTCCTTTCTTAACAAACTATCCATCTTAACGGCGCCAATAATTTTAGATGCAAATAAATGTGTGTCCCGAGGATCTACATAAATTGATTCGTTTATGTCGAAAGCATCAACTGCACCGTCGACGTCGCTTATTATCGTTACAAAGTTCATATTTTTGGAAAAAAGTTTGGCCTCAATAGACGTGTGGGGGAACGGATCCATTAAAGATGGCACGCAGACTACTTCTGTGCTGTTTGTTCTTAAAATCGTCATCCAAACATTTGGATTAAAATCGTCAATGATTATTACTCTAGGTATTTTTTTTAAAATTTCTTTTACTCCATTAAAATACTTTGTTTCGCCAGAATTATTGGGAATTTGTAAAATTAAATAATGATTCGGTAATTTTTCAGCAACCTCAACCCAGGCAAGTGCTAATTCCTTAAACCCTTTTGCTATCGAACACCTACCCCACGCAAAAATTATTTTCTTGTCCTCAGAAATTTTAATTCCAAATTTTTCCAAATCCCTATTACTAAACGTTACATCTAAAAATCCTTTGTACTTATCAAAGCATAAGCCATTTTGTAAGTAATCCTTTTCTGAAAAATGTATTCCGTAATCTTCGTGCATCCTTAGGGCAAATTTTTTGCCAAGTGAAATTACTTTTGAGTTTGGATCTTGTGTGATTTTATCAAAACAAAATTGTTCCTCATCAATTCTTTTTTTTCTCCAATCCTCTAACCCAAATGCGTGATTTTTCCCCGTACTTAAGGGGAAGAAAAAACATTTTAAACCTCGGTCACTAATCAGTTCTTTGTATTTAGCAAAAAACAAAAATGGTGTATCGCTTAAAATAATGTAATTCTCTTCATTGGAATCAAGCGTTAAATTAAGCGCTGTAACCAAAGAAATACACAGATAATTCCACTCATCAAAACTTCTCCACATATCCCACTCACTTTCTCCTTTTGTGGAATTACATAAGGGAATCATTTTGCCACCAGTTTTTGTTGTTAATTTTGTGGCCGCATCAAAGCATTGTTTGTTAAAAACTTTAGACGTTTGGTCTACATTTATGTATGCAATACTAATTTTAATATCTAAATTCCCCGAATCTAAAAGTGAGTTTATTATATTTTTTGAAATAGTTCCGACGCCAGAATAGTGGGTACCAACGCCGTCGTATGTGGCTATAATTAAGTGTTTTTTCATGAATTACCGGGATACCTTTCTTGTCCATCCTAACCATTTAACTTTGGTAGTTAACAGGTTAGATAAATTCCCGTTTCTATTTTCTGCGGCGGACTGTTGAGGCTGTTAGAACTTATTATATTAATTAAAAAAGCCGACATCGATATTATCGCATGCCAGCTTCTATTGCATTATTTACGCAATACCTCAAAACCGTAAAACAGAATGTCGGGGTTTTCGTTGAGTGGTCGTTGCCCCATGAGCTCTGCGGTCCAGCCGTGCTCGTCGAGCATGGTTTGTATTGCGTCCAAAGGACCGAAATTTGCCTGAGCGAAGTAGATTCTCCCTCCCTTGGCTAGATGACCACCAACCCCGGCAAAGAACTCTTTGTGGACACGAAGTCCTTGGTCCCAAGTTGTACGTTCCGTCATTGTTCTGGTGGGCATGTCTCGGTATGGTGGGTTGAAAGTCACCACCTCGAATTGTGCCGCGGGATCGAGACCAGAAAACACATCCGAGACTAAGGCGTGATAATTGCGAACGTTGTGTTTTTTGGCATTAGAGTTGGCGCACTGGACCGACATTGGGTTGATGTCCAGTCCAGTTACACCCCTTACTCCACGTTTCGCCGCGATAATGCCGACGACTCCACTGCCGCAACAAACATCTAGGACGCGGTCTCCCGGATTGACGACCATACCTTGGACAAGACAGATCGAGTCCGGTCGGGGAGGAAAGACACCGGGTGACACCTCAAATTCTTCGTCGAAGTATTTCACGGTTCCACCTTGCATGAACTTCGTATGCAAATCTTTCTGTAGTGTGGTTAGCTCCGCGGCTTCTTTTGGGGTCAGGTGCTTTTGCAGGCTCGAGATATTCATTACAGTGCTCCTGTTTGTTTTTGACTATTCGCGCAAACGCCAACTTTAAATTACATCAAATTATTTTTTTGTCAACTTGGCGGAGAACTGTTGAGCCCTTCGCTTCACTCAGGATCTTCGAGCTGTTAGAACTTATTATATCGACCCTAACATCCAATTATCAACTTCCTTTCTTATCAGCTGACAATTTTGAGCAATGTTATCGTTTGAAAATATGAACGAGCCAAAAGCGATTCCAAAAGGGGATTCTCTCGGAATTTCTTTCAAAATCGATTTTATATTAGCGGGAGTTGCACCACCCACTATGATCGGAAGGGTTTTCTTTATTGGTAAATCTTTTGTAAATTCATGTATCATTTTGAGTTCGTCCTCTAAACTTAATCTGTAATAATCGCGTCCGCCAATAGGCATTACGTACGCATCACATCCAAAAAGGCGATGTAATTTAGCGACTAGTGCTGGAGATAAACTTTGCGAAAGAATACCCTGAAGAGCCATATGAGTGCAGAGAGGTGTCTTTGAAACTTTCTTTATTTGATTCAGCAAAGGAAAACCGATGGTCGATGCATTTATGAGGACCATGCTAATTTTTTCTGAATCGGGACCAGAAATCATCTCCATGTACTCTTTTTCTGAATCCAAGTTTACTGTTGGAATATAACCCTTCACATTTTTGGCTAATTCGATCCTGGCGTCTAGGGAAGAGTAGTCAAAATTTCCGAGCATTTCATCATCTTTTACGGCATGAAACCCCGCCTCAAGAACCTCGTTGATTTTGTTTTTTAAATTAGATAACGGAGTATTTAACGAGGGCTTAATTATTCCCAATAAAAGAGGATAGTTCTGTACATTAAATCTTTCCTTTATTTCTTCTGCACCAAAACTTGGCCCTGCAAATAAGGAGTAAATCTCCTTTGGTAATTCCAAGTCTAAAAAGGTTACTTTACCAAAGTCTTTCGCAAGCGAAATTTCTGCAAATAAAACAGAGATAAACTGTGTGACGGTACCATCAAATACGTTCAAGGGATAAAAAATGGAAAGGAGGAGCGTGTTCAAATCTACACTTTCTATTTCAAATCTACTACAAGGCAAATCAGAATTTTTCATCCAGTGCTGAATAAAACTTTCTACCTTACTTTTTTCTGCATTCTCAAGTTTTAAGACAGATTTCAATTCCATAGAATTCAACCTTTGTGCCCATACTAGCGGGGGACCGTTGAGGCTGTTAGAACGTATTATACAGAGCGTAATAAGCAAATCTATGCCCCAACGCTTACAAAAATCTAAGGGTGGGGTGAAACAGTATGTATAGTGTAATATTAATATTCATGAACTCAGATCAAGAAACAGACGACGTGTTAAACACGTACGAAAAAATTGCCGCAGACTATGCCACGACAGTGAAGTCTGATGTGCTGGACCATCGGTATATTGAAAAATTTCTCCTTCTTTTTAAGCCTGGTCAAAAAATACTGGATATTGGGGTAGGAACAGGAACTTTGTCCGCCGAAATGAAAGAAAACCATGGATTAGATGTCACCGCTATAGATTTTTCAAAAGAAATGCTCGACATTGCTCGAAAGAATCATGCGGACTTAAAAATACTTCGCATGGATTTGCGTGATCTTAATTTTAAGGACGAATCTTTTGATGGTATCTTTGCAAACTATTCACTGATACATATCGTTGAAGGTGATGTTGCTGATTCAATAAAAGGCATGAATCGAGTCCTGAAGCCTGGTGGTTTACTATATTTGGCATTACAGGAGCCAATTACTCCAATGGATAAAGACGGTTATTATCCACTCGCCTATAGACCTGAGTTGAAAATGTTTATCAATTTATTTACGGAAGATGAAATAAAAAATCATCTGGTAAAAACAGATTTTAAAATAGTCAGTATTGAAAGACGTGAGCCACAGAAGGAAACCGAATTTCCTTTCTATAAGCTTTTCATAATTGCCGAAAAAATATAAACAAAGAGGCCCGCATCGTGTGACGCGGGCCTTAGGTTTGGTAGAGCCAGACAATCGTTGTGATTATCCAGCTTGCTTCATTTGCGAACTCGCTTAGAGCGGAGCCCTTTCTGTTTCGGTCCCAGCCGGCTTCCTTGATGGAGAACCAGAGTTGACCAAGTCGAGAGAGGACTGAGACGTGACCGGCGATGATGGTTGTTGCCGCCAGCCCTGTGCCTCCAACGAAGAAAATGTTGACGGCGAGGGTCAGTTGCGGAACCCCCTTGAAGAAGACAGCAAGCCAGCCTTTGACCATCGGATCACTGATCGGCAGTTTCTTGTAGTGGGTGGTTAGGATGATGGCCACAATACCTGAGACCACTGCGATAGCTGTAGCGTTGTCGCGGCCGTTCCAGACCCAGTTGTTCTTGTAGAACATTGCTCCGAGATTGGCGCAGACCACGAGGGTCCAGCCAACGTAGCTCCACAAGGTCTGAATGGTCACTCTGCTCGGCTTGTTCTTGTGAGCATGGATGGCGAGTACAAGATTCAAGCAGAGGAAGATAAACCAACTCAGGTACCAGGTGATGCTTACTCCTGTAGAGGTCTGGAGAAGTCGAAGAAACTGACCGATTCCGAAAACGAGAATGCAAACGATTTGGACCCCAAAGAGCAGGTCCGCTGTCAGCTTTTTCTGCCAAGACATGCGAGCCTCCTTTGGTTTGGGATCCAGGGTTACAAGGTACGAAAAAACACCGTTATAATAATAGCATCAATATATAAAAAGTCAATAGTGCGGAGGACCGTTGAGGCTGTTAGAACTTATTATACAGAGCATGGTGGTGAAATCTATGTACCTATTGCATAGTATTATTTTATATGTTTTAATATGACCGGATCGAAAGCCACTTGTTGTGGTTTTGCTCATTGAAATCCTGGTCTGACTCCGCAAGGAGACTGGCTATCAACTCGAACAAATCCGGAGAACTGACTCATGAATACTCTCAGGACGATTGCAGACTACGAAAATGCTGCCCTGGGGAAACTTGGGGCGGGTCTCGCGGACTATGTCCAAAAGACGGCGGGTGAGGGACGGACGTTCCGTTCCAATCTCGGTGCGTACTCGCAGTACGGCCTCGTTGCCGGTTCGAGTTCCTCGGCGTTCAGAGTGCCGGCAACTAGCCTGAGGCTTATTGATAGAGGCATCATTTGGGCGCCGATCATGATCGCACCCACCGCTTGGCATGGCATGTTTACTCCGCGAGGAGAAGCGGCCACATCAGCGGCAGCAAGGATGTTTGGTACGAACTTCGTCATCTCTTCCTTTTCTACGCTCGACTTTCCTCAGATCGATTCCAGGCTCTCACATGCTTGGTACCAGCTCCTTATGTATAAGGATCTGGGTCTGATGAAGCGCTACATCGACAGGGCAATTGATGCCGGATGTTCAGCCATCGTCCTGACCGTGGACGCAGTGAACGGCTGCTCGATGTGCAAGACGGACCCAGCCATCCCTGTGGTGGAGTACCCGCTGCACAAGCTGCCGATCTTTCCTGAAGATCCGGCGGTTCCGTACACGACCTTCGACGACTACTACGACAAGTACATGCCAAAGAAGCTTGATTGGGAGGATGTCCGAGAACTCGTGTCTTACACGAGAGTTTCGATGGTTCCGGTCGTCATCAAGGGAGTACTCACAGCAGAGGACGTTCTCAAAGCCGTCGAGGTTGGTGCGAAAGCCGTGATCATTTCAAATCACGGCGGACGACAGAATGACGGGCTTCCGGCTACGCTGGAGGCTCTCGCACTGTTGCCAACCGATGTCAGGGACAGGATTGAGATCTACCTCGATGGTGGGATTCGCAGTGGGTCCGATGTCTTCAAGGCGATTGCACTCGGTGCGAAAGCTGTGTTCATCGGTCGTCCTGCTCTCTACGGCCTCGCGGTCAACGGAGAGAAGGGGCTGACGAGCGTGCTCTTTATCCTCATTCAGGAACTGAGGGCATCTATGCGGCTCACGGGATGCAATTCACTCCAGGAAATTGGATCAGACAATGTAACGAAGGTCTAACGATCTTCAATTTCGCAACAAACACTAATGCACACTCGAAGGGGTGTGCATTTTTCTTTTTTTATAAAACTTTTGGCGGAGGACCGTTGGGGCTGTTAGAAAGTATTATACATATTAGATGAAGAAAAAACCGACACACATTCGTGTGCCGGTTTGGGTGCCCATATTTTACAAAAGGTTCTCGGGTCGAACGACCAGTTGGAGTTTCGGCTCGTTCCCAAAGACACAGAAGCGAGTGATGTCCTCTTTCTTAACAACAACAGGACATCCGATGCCACCTTCTAGGGCCTCGTGTTTGAGCCAGCGATACATATCGACCATGAAAAGGTTGATTTCAAGCTCAAAGCCCTGGATGGTAGCGATCACAGCATAGTCTCTGGTCACCTCGTCCCACCTAAAGGCAGTGTAGAAGCCTTGGGAAAAAAGGTCTGTGAGAAGGTCGGGGTGAACGAGATGTAATCGATCGAAGGAGATGTGAATCTCTGTCGTCCGAAATTTTCTGCCGACGCTTGCCAGTGTGACTTTCTGGATATTTCTCACTGGACAGACTGTGGGAGAGCGTTCAGGTCTGAGAATGCCTCCAGGCATCTCGGCTCGGAAAGTTACACGCTCACCTTCTATGTACCCACTACTTGAAAGAGATTGCACCATTTCAACTCCGCGGCTGTAGAGGTCAAGAAATTCTTGGTACTTCTCTCCTGTAGAAATGCCGCCAAACTTTGCTGTGAGATGGGCAGTCGGTGCACCGAACAGCGATTGGTCTGAAAGAATGTTCGCCAACCTCTCATTGATCGGTTGGCCACTCCGAGAAAACTGCTCCATCACTTCAGCGAAGCCGATTCTCTTGAAGTTCTGCCAGGTCAGCTTACCGCCTGTGGTCGCGACAAACCGGTCTACTGTTGCCAGGATGGAGTCATCGACCGTCTGAATGTCGAAGTGCAGATGGTCGTACACCCCATGGCTAGCCTCACTATTGCCCGCTGCAACAGAGATGCCGGTCGGGATCGTCTTAGGAACAAAGATCTTATCACTCATCGGATTCTCCCTTGTTGATTGTTTGTGAATCTTGCTCTATATTCGGGCACAATATTTTATTGTCAACATAATTTGACGACAATATTTAATTATGTATACTTATGTAAATGATGGGCGACAGCAGGTACGGCGCCATTGAGCCAAACTTAGACCTGTTGTCATACATAAAAGACAAATCGAGATGAAACAAGAACTGATAAAATTAGGTCTTACAGGAGATGAAGCAACTGTGTATTTGGCTGTGCTCGAATTGGGCCAATCTCCAGCAGGCCCTATCGTCAAAAAATGTCTGATGCATAGACAACAGGTGTACGACAATCTCAATAAACTCAGAGAGAAACAACTTATTTCTGAAACCATTAAATCAAACCGCAAAAACTGGATGGCCTCGCATCCCGAAGAGATTATTCGGCAGATTAAGGAGAAACATTCTCTAGCCGAGAGCATTCTGCCTACATTGCTATCAACCTACAAACTTTCTTCACATAAACAAGAGGTAAGGGTATTCGAGGGTATAGAAGGCTTCAAGGCTGTGCACAAAATAAATATTACTCATCAACCAAAGAATACTATTGTTCCTGTTATGGGAGCTAACGGCTGGAATTGGGTTGAAATAATGAAAGATGCTCATTATCTTAAGCAATACGAAAAACTTCGAGTAGAAAAAAATATAGCCCATCATCTTGTTTTCTTCGAGAAAGAACGGAAGGGAACCGAGGAACTTATTGAGAAACACTTTGGTTCAAATCCACTAGAGAGAAAGAGGGTGTATAAATTTCTACCCGATGAATTTCAAAGCCCAGTTGGAATGCAGATCTGGCACGACAACATCACTCTTATTATCTATTCAAACCCAGTCGTTGTAATACAAATCATCAACACCCTCGTTGTTAAAAACTTCCAAAAGTATTTTGATTTTCTGTGGAAGGTTGCAAATAAATAATCTGGATTCGAACCTAAAAATACAGCTTCAAACAAAAGAAAAATCACCATTTCTAGTAATTTTTCTCACGTGCGGAGGAGGTGAGATTCGAACTCACGGTCCCTTGCGAGACTCTCGTTTTCAAGACGAGTGCGATAGACCACTCTGCCACTCCTCCGTGTATTTGTTAAGTAGTGTGATTTGTCACACTCTTAATTTTTAATTCCTCAAGCCTGATCCTCAGTACTTTCCTCAACCGTATACTTTTTGGCCACAAAATAAAGATAAATTATTTCGAGAATACCGACGGTATTGGCGACGAGGATGATAATGAACCACCATTTGTGTGAAAGCCGGGCTGCTTTCCAAAGCGCCCACCCTTTCCAAGCAATGACCCAAGCCAGGAGCAAAATCAAAAGCAGGGGATTCTCAACGAGAAATTTCAACTGACTTGATTGGGCTAAGGTTGTTGGGTCGATCATATATGCCTTTCGACGCTTTCGGCGCCCGCTTACTATACCGGAATTTTTTGATAAAGAAAAACCGCCGAGCAGCCCACGATGGGCGACTAAGCGGTTTGAAAAGTGAATGAATTATGTCAACTATGCCTGCTGTGGTTTGAGCTTGAGCCACATGCCGGCGATTAGCTTGTGCTCGATGAAGCCGATGGCTCCGCCCGCGACAGCGCCGATGAGGGCGTTCTTGTCGAACCAGATGTAACCAGCTGTCGCGCCTGCAAAAGCAGCGAAGAGGGTTATCATCCGTTCGTCAGAGTGAATCAGGACGAACACTCTTGCAATGAACTCCTTGAGCAGTTGCCCAAAAGCGATGATGTGGTCTGGCAGAGTGGGGAGTTCATCAACAAGCCGGTTCAAAACCCAAAGAAAGCCCTCGATTAGCCAAAGAGAAATTCGGACTATGTTGAACTGGACAATCTGTTGTCGCACATTGTTGATTTCTCTCGTCAAACACTGGTGCGGCACGTATTGTTCTGGCGACATACCAGCGGGCCGACGATTGTTCCAGTCTTCTTCAACCTGATCTTTGTCCTGAGCCGTGTTGAGTTTATCGATTCCTCTAACCGAGCTCCAAGCCAGACCTATCACGATGCATAAAACTGTGAGCCAGGTAAACGATCTGGATTGATCGAAAGCTGTCCATATCGTTTCATTCTCCATACCGGCTGGCAACGAGCAAAAGCAAAGAAGAAAAAGGAAAGCAGCGGGTGCAATTACTGTCTGCCCCCACAGCAGGAAGAGGAATAATCCTTTCCAGTAGAGCTTGTCTGGTTTCCAGCTCGACACGTCATGGTAGGCCCTGCACAGACCCTGCCACAGTCCCTTGAGGTCGATAGCGCAGTAGCCAACAATGCTACCAATGAGCGCTCCGACGATACCGAGCAGCCAGTCAAAGCTAGGCTCCCACTGGAGCCAGTTGCTCAACTGGATACCGACTAGTACCCCGTTCATGGCGCCAAACGCTGACGCGATCACGACCGTCGCAGTTCTGTTCTTCATTACGATTCTCCTGTAATTGTGATTCAAAGACCAAAATGCTCATGCCGAGATTCGTCCCAGCACAGACTTCTGGCAAGATAATATCAACTTTCTAGAAAAAGTCAATAGCCCACAAAATAGTGTAGAATGAGAAAATAAATCCAAGATTAATAACATGACCAGATTTCTAGGCATCGACTACGGTTCAAAACGGGTGGGCATTGCCCTTTCGGATGAAAGCAACACAATTGCTACACCAAAGGCCGTTTTGCCAAACGACCGCTACCTTTTCACGGAAGTTAAAAATCTTTGCGAGGGGCATAAGGTGAGTGCGATCGTCATGGGCGATTCGATTGATTTTAAAGGCAATCCAAACCCGATTATGAAGGACGCTATTTTTTTTAAGGGCGAACTCGAGCGCGACCTGGGTTTGCCGGTTTATCTTGAGCCAGAATTCATGACCAGTCAGCAAGCGATGCGAGAGCAAGGCGAAAATAAATTGCTCGATGCTTCCGCCGCGGCGATTATTTTACAAAGCCACTTGAACGGTCTGAAGAATAAGAAGAAATAGCACCGACACAGATTTTATTATATTGATTATTGGGTTTAGGTTCCGTGAGTTTCCTTTCTCGGAGGAGCGTTTACGCCGACAGCTCCGGAGAGAGAGGAAACTCACGGAACCAACAATGTTATAATTAACAAAATGAAATCGAAAAGTTTTTTAGATTTTTTCCCGCCGCCGACATTTCTGACCATGCCCGCCGCCGGACTTTCTGTTGAAAGCGACATGCTCCGGCTAGTTTCACTTGAACAAAAACATCATGTGATGGCCATAAAAACCGTTGCCGAGTATAAGCTCGATAGTGGAGCGATTGTTGCTGGTGACATCATAAATCCGAACAACATTGCCTCCGTTCTAAAAACTATCCGTAGTGAGCACGGTGTTCGGTTTTTACGTTTGGCAATGCCAGAAGAAAAAGCCTACGTGTATGAAGCTGTGGTTCCAATGCCGGAGACGGGGGACATAAGTGATTCGGTGGAGTTTTCTCTCGATCAAAACATTCCGCTTCCACCAAACGAAACGGTTTTCGACTTTGCTGTGCTCGATGGACCATTTTTAAACAACGGCGTTCAGTCGGTCCGAGTAGTTGTTTCAGCTTATCCAAGGGAAATTGTTGAAATCTGGACTGATCTCATTAAACAAGCCGACATCACACCGCTTTTACTGACTACGGAGTCCCAAGCGATCGCCAACTCTCTTGTGGCTCATGGCGACACCAAGACTTTGATACTAGTTCATTTTTTGAAAGACAAAACTATTGTTGCTATCGTTTCAGGCGGCTTCATTCTTTTTTCCACCACGGTGCCGAACGACCCGGCAAACTCAGAAAAGATTTTAGCTTCTCATGATGGTGAAAAAATCGCCGAGTCGATCGAGCTTTTGGCGGTTCGCGACGAAGTCAAAAAAGTTTATTCATATTGGATGTCTAAAGAACGCGCCAAACCTCAAGCCGAGTCGAGAAGTATAAAATCAATAATCGTCACCGGTCATGTTGGCGACATGATGGACGTTTCGGAATATTTAGGTAAACACCTTGGTGTGTCAGCCTATCTTGGAAACGTTTGGCAAAATGTTTTTTCACTCGACGATTTCATTCCTGAAATTGAGTTTGAAAATTCGCTCTACCTATCGGCGGCAATCGGCGTCGCTTTGCCTCGCCGTAGTTCTTATTTCTCTAGTTCAAAAGTTTCAAGGGACTCAAAATAAAAAATGCCAAAATGTTGAACCTACTTTCTCAAGAACAAAAAGCCATTCTAAAAAAAGATTATTCGCTTCGCCGAACGATCGTTTGGCTTGAGGCAATTATTGTGGCAATGCTCATTTCGCTCGTGCTTTTAACGCCGTCATATTTTTTGACCAAAATCAGAGCCGAGCAAGCCAAGGTTGACCTAGAAAACAATAAAAGAATTCTTGACGCCAAATTGCCACCAGCCGAAATGGTTGCGGAGATCCAAGCGGCGGTCAGAGTTACCCAAGATCTTCGGCCGCTGGTCGAGCGACGCTCGGTTTATGATTTGGTGAAGATTTTCGAAAGCCATCCACCACAAATAAAAATTTTGAAAATTTCTTTTTTGGAACAAACCGATGGCATATCCAGGTTCATTGTTGACGGCCGGGCCAATGACCGGGAAAGTCTCACCGCTTTTGGTCGAGCCCTTGAGGGACGGGTAGAGTTTGCAACGGTTGATTTGCCGGTTTCCAATTTTGTCAAAGAAAGCAACATTAATTTTTCGATGACTATTACACTGAAATGAAAATTCGCCTAAATTCAACGAAACAAACTCTGATCCTTTTATCTCTTTTAATCGTTGTTCTTTTTGGGCTTCATTTTTTGGCTTTTCGTTTTATTTGGAGCGCCGGACTCGAAGTTTCAGCTCTCGAAGCCAACGTCAACGTTCTCAATGCTCAGGTTTTAGAATTTTCAAAATACAAACCCGAAGGAATACGAGATTTAGCCCGGGCCGTCACTAGTCGAATTATTTCTAGGACAAATATTGCTGATTTCATCCAAGTTATTGAAAACAAAGCTAAGGCTCAGAATTTGGCGATAGAAATCCGCTCGGCGAAAGTTGAGCCGCGAGATGTAGATAACCCCGAGGACTACTTAGAAATTGCTCGACTAAGAATTGAAACTCGTGGTTCTTGGGCTAACACCATGAGGTTCGTTAAATATCTCGAACATTTGCCATACAAGGTTTCACTTCACGCTCTCAACCTTTCGACAATCGTTGGAGATGGAACGGAGAAAGTTCCGGAATGGCGAGGCGAGGTCGAAATTACTGCTTTGAAATTTAAGCAGTTAAATTCATCTAATTAAAATAATTTTTAAAATGAACCTTTTTAGTAAACACAAAAAAATCTCCAAAGCACCAGAAGTCCAAAAGAGGGAAGCCGGTGGCCAAGTTCTCAAAGACTGGATGTTGATTATCGGAGCATTTGTCGCTCTGGTTCTGATCATTGCCACGATCGATGGCTATCTTTTAGTGAAAATCAACCGCGGGGATTTTTTCAAAGTTGAAGAGAATTCTGAATTGAGTCAGGAGACGGTAAACCGAAAGAAGCTCGTCGATGTTGAAGAATTTTTCGCTGCCAGACAAAAGGCCTATGCTGAATTTTCTCAAACCGCCGCTCCAGAAATTGACCCTTCGATTTAATCCCGCACTGATTCGTCGCTTTAAACCGCTACCACTGTCTGGTATATTGGCCACGTAGCCGACCGTAGCGGTCACGGCTGTAGTCGTGCTGAAGCCGTACGTAACGCCCTTGTAGCTCAATGGATAGAGCAGTGCTCTTCTAAGGCATTGATGTAGGTTCGATTCCTACCGAGGGCACCATATTGACACCAAGACTATACACATGCTCTAATTGGAAAAGAATTTTGTCCAAACCGAGCAGTTGAACGCAAAGCACATTAAACAACGACAAAGGAAAGGAGGGTTCATGTCACCAGTTTCAAAAGTGTTGAGGACCAGGCATGGCTCTCCGGTCTGTGTCAGTCCGGCAGAGAAGATAGACGGCGGTGGGGTGGTTGATCATGGTCCTGGCCGGATCATTCTTCCTGTAACCATTGACCGCGTTAGTCGGTCGGACCAAACCCAGTGGCTCAAGAAGGTCTTGGGTCGCTCATGGTTTTTTCGAAACATCGACGACGATGCGGCGAAAACGATTCCGCTTGAAGTCAGTCGGAAACCGACACTGGTCTGTTTTCCGATCAGTGGTGGTTTGAGTCCTGATGAAATCGTGCGCGAGTACGAAAGTCAGGGACTGAGGCCCGCTGGTGTTCAGGCTCTAGCCAAGGCCAATCTCGGCATGGGGCTCATTCACATGACGACCTCAAACGCCACCTTCTGGATCAACCCGGACGGAAAGATGTGTTACGCCTTGTTCTCGACTATTGCCTGTGGCGAGGTGTCGGTTCACATTGGTTTCGTGAACGATGCGGCCCCGTGTCGCAAGTTGAAATGGTGCGTCGGCGTTCGTTGATTGATGCTCGTCGTTTAGATCAGTAAATCAAACGACGTCCAAGTTCGTTTCAAAAGCCCCGGTCGTCGGGGTTTTTTCTTTTTCGGGAAAAGAAAAAAGGAAAATTGGTGCGCGATGAGGGACTTGAACCCCCGACCCACTGAGTGTAAATCAGTTGCTCTACCAGCTGAGCTAATCGCGCAATCGTCTAATAATAATCATTTCTTCCATTTTTTCAATAGATAAAAGTGAATTCCTGTGGTAAGCTTATATACAATACATCTCTGATGAAAAGAATTGAGAAGGAGAAAGCGATCAAGCTAAGACAAAAAGGGGAATCAATTAAAACGATTGCCAAAATTTTGGCTGTTTCAAAAGCTAGTGTAAGTATGTGGGTTCGTGATGTTCAGCTTACGGCTAAGCAACAGCAGAAATTAAAGATGAACGAGCACAGTAAGGTTGTTATTGAAAAAAGAAGGACTTCTCGTTTGAGGAATGAATTAGAGAAACGCAATTTAATAAGCAATAGGGCAAAGGTTGATATCAAGTCTATTTCTAAAGAGGATCTAAGAGTTGTCGGGTCCATGCTTTATTGGGCTGAGGGAAGGAAAAGAGGTAGAAGAATCATCACATTTTCTAATAGTGATCCCGAGATTATTAAAATAATGATGAAGTTTTTTAGAGAAATATGCCACGTCGACAATAAAAAATTTCGAGGCCATATTCATACCTATTCGCATTTAAGTGTCAAAAATTCTGAGAGATATTGGTCGAACATATCCAATATCCCACTTAGTCAATTTTACAAGACATACACTAAGCCAAGTAAATCTAGTAAAAATAAGATGGATAGTTTGCCGAACGGTACGTTTGATATTTATGTGTGCGACAGTGTATTGTTCCTGACAGTGAAGGGCTGGATCGAAAAAATTTCTAGTTTGATCCTTAATGATGAATAAAAAATGAACCCAGAAATCTTGTACGAAGACGAGCAATATATTATTTTCAACAAACCCGCTGGGCTTGTTGTGCATGCCGACGGGCGATCGAAAGAGGCGACGTTTGCCGACTGGCTTTTGGAAAATCGACCAGAAATGAAAGATGTGGGGGAGCCGCTTGTGATTTTGCCTGGCACAGAAAAAGAGCAGAAAATTTTGCGTCCGGGAATCGTGCACCGTCTGGACAAAGAAACTTCTGGTGCGATCGTCGTCGCCAAAACCACGGCGGCTTTCGAAGACCTTAAGGAAAAATTCCAGAACCGCGAAGTGGGGAAGAAGTATCACACATTTGTTTACGGAAATCTTTCAGAAGAAGACGGCACGATCAATCGCCCAATCGGCCGAAGTAAAAGTGATTTCCGGAAATGGTCGGCCCAGCGTGGCGCTCGCGGTGAGATGCGTGAGGCGGTCACAAACTATCGTGTGCTGGCGCATGGCGAAATCACTGGCGTGAAATTTGATTTTGTCGAAGTAGAACCCAAAACCGGCCGGACTCATCAGATCCGTGTTCATTTTAAAGCGATCCATCATCCAGTTATTGCTGACTCTTTATATGCAGAAAACCAAACGCCGGTGCCGGCAGATGTTGAATCAGGTTCAGGTCTCGGTCCGAACCTTGGTTTCAAACGTCTTGCTCTTCACGCTCATGAAATTTCCTTTATGCCAAAAAGCCGCGCCAAAAATCCAAAAAAAATCACCATTCAGGCGCCATATCCGGAAGATTTTGCGATGGCGGTGAAGTTAATGGATAAAAAGACAGCTTAGTTGCCCTAGAACCACTCCTGTGTTACATTATCTTCCTATATGAAAGGAGCCCAAACAGCAGCCCCAAAAGAGTTCAAACTCTCAACAGTGAACACCGACGAGCGGAAAAAGCTCGATCTTCGTGCTGGTGATACGGTAAAGGTTTGGCAGAAAATTAAGGAAAAAGACAAGACTCGTCTTCAGGCTTTTGATGGTCTTGTTTTGGCTGTAAAGCATGGCGTGGAAGCTGGTGCCACTTTCACTGTTCGCAAGGTTGCGAGCGGTGTCGGTGTCGAGAAAATTTTTCCTCTCTACTCTCCAATGATCGACAAGATCGAAACCGTAAAGCGTGCAAAGGTTCGCCGCGCAAAGCTCTACCACATCCGCGACAAAGCCGCGAAAGAAGTCCGCCGTCAGATGCGAAATGTTCGGGCGGAGAAAGCTCCGGTTGCCGAAGCAGGTGAAGTGAGTGCTCCTGCTGTCGAAACTCCGAAAGCAGAAGTTGTCGCGTAATTCCTATAAAAAATTTCAAAAACAAAATTCCGCCAGTCGGCGGTTTTTTGTTCCGCTTGAATTCCCGCGTTTTTTTACATAGTATGTCCCTACAAGCGCGGGTGGCGAAATTGGTAGACGCACTACCTTGAGGTGGTAGCGCCCTTCGGGCTTGGAGGTTCAAATCCTCTCCCGCGCACAAGGCTTTTTATTTTAAGGCCGTTTATAGTGGCTAGTTAGTAAGGCGGAGTCGTGCGAACAATTTATGGGGCTGGCTAGTAAGGTGCCCCTTGAACAATTTATGGTGGCTATAGTTTAGTGGTAAAACCCAAGTTTGTGGAACTTGAGTCGAGGGTTCGATTCCCTCTAGTCACCCAGCGTTTAAAATCTATAAAATACCCTTGTTTTAAGGGTTGTTTTTGGTTCCACAAAACAGCTGTTTTCTGTTTGACATATTCACATTTACGTGATATTCTTTTTAACAGAGGTAAGAATGTCTTATCTGCTCATTCACAAGGGTCCTAGAGAACCCGTTACTCCCGAAAGGAGAAATCTCATGCTTACTTCTACCCAGGTGTCCCTCGTGGCCGACTTCGAGTCCTGTATTCACAACACCAGGTGTTGGTACGGGGCGAGCGTTGACAAGGTGGTGCAAGAGACCAAGGGGAGTGATCACCCTCACTCCTTCGATGGCTACTGCATCTGCATGACGCCGGAGTGGGTGAAGGATGTTTACACCCTCCTCACATCACGCGGTATCAAGCCAGAACCATTCTTTGAATTTCTCGCAGAACGCGAGTGGTTCAAGAAAGGCGCTGACTTTCTCAACGCGAAACGACTGAACGGGTATGGTAAGGATGATGCGGTGGAAAGAGACGATCAATATTGTCTCGAACTCCCACATCTCATCAGGCTATTCCGTGAGTTCGTTGAGCGGTCCGCGTAGCCCAAGCGTAAGAAGGAAGTCAGCGCGAAAAAATAAGCGCAGACAATCCTTCAGGGATGGATTCGTATATCCAAATAAAATACGAACGCAGGTAGAGCGTTTCTCTACCACTGTCGGGAAGTGTGTACTTCTCCTGATGAGTCCGAAAGGACGAAACAGAAGTGTTCTTTCACAAACGGTCATAGCGAACCACTTCCTGAAAGGAGAAATCGCATGTTTCGGAAACTGACTACAATCATCGACAGTAAGTTGGTGAGGGAGATGGACAGGAAAGAGGGTCTTCGGTCGGGGAAAGGATTTGAGGAGTGTTTGCTCCTCGGACATCGGTTGGTTTCGGTGGCGTTTCAAGCTCCCGAAAACATCCTGAATCTTTTCTCCACGAATAACCCTCTACCTTTTGGGATGGACGGCGATCTTTATGATCGTCTACGTCATTCCCGCGAGGCACGGGTGAGGAATCACCAAGTCGCAATTCAACAGGCAGCTCGAATCGACTCGGTTGTCAGTCTCATCGACACCAGCGACGTCTTCAGGTTGGTGATGTACTGCTACCGGTGCGAGGAAAAGGAACCGTTCTATAGGGTTCGTTTCCACATCAACTCTAAGGGGGAATTTGTTCATGCCGATGTGGACCCTAAGGGTGATGGTCCATCCGATCCTGGTCATTTTGTTTCCAGGATTGTGTAATCAATAGCCCCCACGAAAATCCCACGGGACGTTTCGTGGGGTTTTCTTTTATATGGTGAGTTCGTGAGTTGGGTATAATACAGGAATGTAGATAGTGGCATCGTTTTTCTGTTCAAATTTAGTTCTAACATCCTCTACTACGGCACCCTGGTTAGAATTTTTAAACAAAAGCTTTATTCAGCAAGGACTTTTTGGTTCTAGCTGTTTCGCTTTCTTGATACATTTTACTTTCTAACAAATTTTAAATACCATTGGCCCAGAACACCATAAAGGAGAAGAGAATATGAAAATTATTCTTTCAACACGTAACCCGAGTAAGTTGGAACAGATCCAGGGATTGTTTCTCGGATCACCCATCAAGGTTTTGAGTTTGGATGATGTGCGGATAACTGGTGAGGCTGTAGAAGACGGTATAACACTTGCTGAAAATGCATTCAAAAAAGCGCACTTCGCTTACGTCCAGAGTGGGTCCAAAGAGTGGGCAATGGCGGACGATACCGGCCTTCACATCGGAGCTTTGAATGGAGCGCCGGGAGTCCGAGCGGCACGCTGGGCGGGCGAGACCGCCACAACTGACGAAATTACGCAGTTTACACTCAAGCAGTTGGAAGGGAAGCTAGATCGATCTGCTGTTTTTGAAACAGTAGTCGCCGTAATCGCACCAAACGGCGAGCATCATTTTTTCAATGGAGAAGTTCATGGAACATTACTCGAAGCTCCGCGTGTCAGACCTCAGCCAAAGATGCCGTACAGTCCGATCTTTGTGCCGGATGGAGAAAACAGGGTGTGGGCTGAGATGACTGTAGAACAAGAAAACAGCATCTCACACCGCGGTAAGGCGTTTCGGAAAGCGCGTGCGTTTTTGGAGAGTCTGATCAAGTAGTCAATGGCTCTTGTTCTCACAAGCCTCGGGCATCACGCTCGGGGTTTTTCTTTTAACGAGAAAGACTATACTTAGAGAAACGCCGTGCTTTCTCACTTCCACAACTTAAAAAATTGGACCGTCAAAAATGAACGCAAACTTTCGGCGCTTGCGCTTTTTGCCGGCTTTGTTTTGGATGCGCTGACACTGCGCCGAGTAGACAATATTTACGAGAATGCTGTTTTCATATCTTATTTTTTCATCATCGGGTTTTCTATTATTGTCATTAACTACATCGAGGCGGGGAAATATGAAAGGGAATGGGTTGGTCGCACACATCCTTTTTTGCTCCTCCTTATTCAGTTTGCGTTCGGTGGTCTGTTTAGCGGCTTTTCGATTTTTTATTTTCGCAGTGGGTCGCTGTTGTCGAGCTGGCCATTCATTCTGATTCTAGTTGTGTTGCTTGTTGGGAATGAATCTTTGCGTAAGCAGTACGAGCGTTTGGTTTTTCAAGTTTCATTTTTGTTTGTCGCCTTGTTTTTCTTCACGATTTTCGCTGTGCCGGTGGCACTTGGTCATATGGGTGCGGCCATTTTCGTTTTGAGTGGGGCAGTTGCTCTTGTATTAGTTGCAGGTTTTGTGTATCTACTGTGGCGAATTGTACCCGAGCGGGTAGCGAAGAGTCGACGGCGTCTGATTTATTCCATCACCACCATTCTTCTTTTGGTCAACGCCCTTTATTTCACCAACCTCATTCCGCCCATTCCGCTTTCTTTGAAACAGGCGGGTGTTTATCATTCAATCGTACGCGCTGGGGGTGAATATGTTGCAAAAGAAGAAAAACAATCTGGTCTTTCGACTCTGCAAATTTTTGAGAACATTCACGTGAAAAAAGGTGAGCCGATTTATGTGTACAGTGCGGTTTTTGCGCCTGACAACATCAGCACCACCGTCGTGCACAACTGGCGGCGTTTTGATCCCGAAACTAGTCGCTGGATTTCTGTCAGTCGAATTCCATATATCGTCATTGGCGGAGTCGATCGGGGTTACCGCGGCTATACCAAAAAGTCGAATCTTGAGGAAGGTCGGTGGACCGTAAACATTGAGACCGACCGAGAGCAAGTCATCGGCCGAGTCACTTTTGAAGTAATGTATGACGACGAAATTTATCAGCTTGTAGAGAAGGCTCTTTAGGGTGTACTCTTATTTCAATATGAAAGTGCAAGAGAAGATGTAAATATATTTTATGTCCAGATCAATAAAAAATATGCTGGAGTCCGCTGATATCAAAATAAACGGTGATCGACCTTGGGATATTCAAATTTTAGACAAGAGAGTATACAGGGCCGTCGCTCTCCGTGGGCTCATGGGCTTAGGCGACGCATATGTTAAAGGTTGGTGGGAATGCAAAGAACTCGATACTTTTTTCTATAAGGCATTTACCGCAAATCTTCAGGAGAAACTCAGATTCGACGTCGTAAATATTGGTGAGTACGTTAAGCAGAAACTTTTTAATCTTCAAAGTAAATCAAGAGCTTTCATTGTTGGGCAAGAACACTATGACTTGGGCAATGATCTATATGAAGCAATGCTCGACAAAAGAATGGTTTATACCTGCGGATATTGGAAAGACGCAAGAACACTTGATGAAGCTCAAGAGGCAAAATTAGACCTCACCTGTAGGAAACTTAATCTTAAACCTGGTCAGAAAGTTCTTGATATTGGCTGTGGATGGGGAAGCTTTGCGAAATTTGCCGCAGAAAAGTATGGTGCGCATGTTGTCGGCGTTACTGTTTCAAAAGAGCAAGTTGAGCTAGCTCAAGAGCGATGCAAAGGTCTTCCTGTCGAAATTCGTTTGCAAGATTACCGAGATGTTAATGAGAAATTTGACCACATTGTTTCGTTGGGAATGTTTGAGCACGTCGGTTACAAAAATTACCGAGAATATTTTGAAGTTGCGTATCGGTGTCTTAGAGATGATGGAACTTTCTTGCTTCATACCATGGGTCAACGCGATGACTATCCAAATACTCACCAGCCAGAAACACATTGGATAATCAAACACATATTTCCAAACGGCATGCTTCCTTCGGTTAGTCAGATCGGCAAAGCGTCGGAAAAACTTTTCGTTATGGAGGATTGGCATACTTTTGGGAAGGATTACGATCGAACCATGATGGAATGGTTTAAGAATTTTGATAAAAATTGGCCAAAACTTCAGCAAAAATATGGCGACCGATTTTACAGAATGTGGAAATACTATCTCATGACATTTTGTGGTGCGTGGCGTGCTCACGGGCAATATAATTTGTGGCAAATTGTGTTCACGAAACCAAACAGAGAAGGGAGGTATCAATCAGTAAGGTAAAGCTTGATTCTGAGCGAAGCTAAAGCCCTACGACGACACTCAGCAAATTTCAAAAGTATATTTGCCACATTAAAACAATTGGAGTATGTTTTTCTCAGATTGAGTTGTTTAACAGTACAAAAAGTTGGAAGGAGATAAAAATGCCCGACAGGAAACCCGTTAAGTCCAAGAAGCCAACAGACGATCTTCTGGATGACCATGAGTATAAATTGGTCATGCGTTTGCTCCCAAAGATCCTCAACACTCCGCTCCTTATTGGCATGCGGCCGAAGGAAAGTGTTGAGCGAGTCCACGATGATCATGAAGGAACGTTCAAGGGTCGACTTCAGATCAGTATGTCTGTCGACGGTGATCTGTGGGTGAAAACGACGGATACTCACACCGGGTTTGGTACTCTGCGTTTTCGAGCGATAGGTGGTGGTAGTGCAAGCCCGAGAATTCATAACGCTCTCCGGCTTCTTGCGGAAGCGATCAGACTCGACAACTTGTCTATGCCGGTCAAGTATCCGGAACAAAGGGCTCAAGAGCAACCAGAGTAAGATCAGAGTTTTCAAACGAGAACGAAGACAAAAACAAAAAGGAGACCGTATGTCCGACTTCATTTCCAATTTGCTTGTCCGATGTGGTTTGGTGGTGGTTCGTTATCCGCCAATCGAAAAGATTTCCGACCCAGCGTTTGAACTTCTGATGGCATATCACCGCTGTAGGAAAACAGGGCGGTGGCAGTACAGCAAACTCTACGACTATCTTTCCCAAAACGAGCGCTTCGTTTGCGCCGATTGCGGTGAATGTCGCCGGGTGAAATCGGTTTTCGGTATCAGTCGGTTTCTGCTCGCTGAGTGCAAGAGAGTTGCCAGAGAGAAAAATTCCTGGGTGCCGTTTCCGCTTCGTGTCATCGGACTCATTTTGGGTGGCCTAGAAAAACACCTGCCAAAGGACAGGGGTGGCAAAACTGCCGGCGAGCTTGAGTCGCAGGCAATCGGAAAAACCATTTCAAGCTTCGCGTATTTTTCCAGTGTCATAAGACCATAACTTGTTCACTGAAATGAAAGGAGGTTATATGTCGAGAGTAACGTCAGGCTGTCGGCTCATTGTCGGTAATTTTCAGCTCCAACCCGGGCGGGAAATTTCAGGTGTACTCGATGAAGAGGGCAGGGTGTATCGTCCTCATCCGTATGACATCCCTCGCGACCCGCACAAACTTTCACTTTTCTCTGTCCATCTGTTGGAGGCGATGATTGACTCTGGACTTATCACCGACGAGTACTTTAGCGGCCGCGAAGGGGACGTTCTCGATTTTCATAGTCACCTCATGCACTTGCGCAACAACATGGGGCGTTGCTCCGGTGTCCCGATGCGGTGCCAGTCGTAGTCGTAGTTCTCAGTTAGTGACTTAACCGGTTTGCTTTAAGCGACCGGTTTTTCTTTTATGAAAAATAAACAAAAAAGCTCTCTTAATTCCTTCGTTCTTTTTGGTTAAAGGTAACCTTAGATTTTTTTGTAATAGCTAAGATTCCAAGCACGACAATGTAGGTTGAAATGATCTCTGGCGGAATCTGATATTTTATATAACCAAAATACTCGCCCACAAAAAGGCCAGCGATGAGTATGGTCCAAAGGGCAACATATATTTCTCCTGGGTGTCGGCCGATAGGGTGGTGGAGCCAGCGCTCGAATTCTTTTTCGGCACTATATATAGCAAGGCAAGCTGTATAAATAGCGGCGATCGGGCCGATGACGTTTTCTAGTGAGCCGGCAGAAAAGACATCTTTAATGATCGCCAGAAATAAAATCAGCGTCCAAAAAATCACCGCATATCTCCAAAAGGCACCTTGATTTTTTGCTGGTCTAGCCATATCTAAACTTTGCAACTATTATACATTGATGGCCGTTTTATTCGCTAATTCTTACAACGTTAAATACGACAAAACAACATGATCAAAGAATTCAAACAGTTTTTGCTTCGAGGAAACGTTGTCGACCTAGCGGTCGGTGTGGTGATCGGCGCCGCTTTTGGCTCGGTGGTTACAGCCTTGGTAGCCGATCTTCTGACTCCGCTCATTGCCGCTATCGCCAAGGTGCCAGATTTTGGCGGTCTAACTTTTATGGTTAATGGCAGTAAATTTATGTACGGGCATTTCATAAACGCCCTGATCTCATTCTTACTTGTAGCGTCGGCGGTTTTCTTTTTTGTGGTAAAGCCGATGAACATGCTGGTTTCTCGGTCACGCAAAGAACCACCGGCTGATCCGACAACCAAAAAATGTCCGGAATGTGTCAGCGAAATTCCGATTTCGGCCAAACGCTGTTCTCACTGCGCTCAGATTGTTTAAATAACCCAAGGAGTTTAAAAATCGCTAAAACAAAAATCCGGCTTGTCCGGATTTTTGCGTTGATTTAAATTTCAACTCGCCTTCAACCTATTTAAGTCTATCTAAGAACCAGTTTGGAATTTTTGCTCACTTGAGATAGTTGTATTTTTTGATGCGTCGGTTGACTCAACAGAATATCGGTAAACCGTACTTGTTGATAAACCGGAAAGCATTATCGAATGATTTGTGACCAGTGAAGATACGCTAACTGACTTTGTCGACGGCGCGCTGCGATCAAAGTTTTCTTTTGTTGAATAGTAAACCTTTGAGGTCGCTGGCTCGTTTGTTACCCATGTTATTTGAGTTGTCGTTGATCCGTCAGTCGAAGATATTGAACTCAAAACCGGCGCCGCAGTGTCAGCTTTAGTTGCGACTTTCATCGAAACCGATGCTGATCTGTTTCCAGCCGTGTCAGTAGACTCGACTATTAGGTAGTAAGTCGTGCCAGGAGTCAGGCCAGAAATAACCACCTCATGTTTTAAGTCTGCTGAACCAGATTCTTTAAAGTACTCTGCTGTACCAATGTCTACCGGTAGGGCTTTACCGAAGTAAACTCGTCCAGTTGAATTTTCATTGGTGTTCCAAGTTACCGTGATAGTTCCTTCTGTTGAAACTGTTGCAATGCTACTCATCACTGGTCCAGTTTGGTCAGTCGTCTCTGGTTTAGTTACGAATGATGTTACTGGTGAGTTAGCAGTATTTCCGCTTTTATCGGTCGAGCGAACGACTGCGTAATATGTAGTGCTTGTACTGAGGTCTCGGATGATCAGAGCATGTTCTTTAGTCATGTCATCATCGTGGAGTTTGTTGTCGGCAGTGTCAGATGTGTCGACGTTACTGTCGGTATCCCAGAACACCGTGCTGTCGGCGTCCTCGTTAGTATCCCACGACACCTCGGCTTCGTTTTTAGCTTCGTCAAAGTCGATGTCGCTAATTCGGGGAGCAGTTGTGTCCTTGCCATCTTTGTTCATTTTTTTCGCTATACCAAATGGCAAGCGACATTCTTCACGGATACTAATAGGTCCATTGTGTTTGATCCATCCTGGGGCGATCAAATGTCCGATGGCTCGTAAACAACCAGACTTGTCTTTTCCGTTGTCATTTTCTTTAGCAAAGCCGGAAAGGGGAGCTACAAAGACAAGGGCCGCCAAAATTACTAAACCGGCTATAAATCCCATGTATTTGTTTTTTGTTTTCATGTTCATTTTGATAATTTTAAAGTTTTAAGAATTTTTGATAAACAACTAACCACGCGTGCTTGCTTATGAGAAGCACCACTTTTAAGACTTGGTCAATTACTGCTTTGTCGACTGTGGAATTTATGCGTGTCTATGGATTCGCCCAGCGTTTTCCATATCTCGGTGCTCAAGGGCACCCCAGACAGCAAGTATTGCCACAATTCCACCAGTTACTAGCAAGTTTAGAACCATATTATCTGGGCTAACTACATAGGCGGATGTAACAAGCCACAAGCCCAGCACCAAATTTGTCCATTGTTGCCACATATATTTGATGGTTTAAGCCAATAATCAAGTCGACCTTTGCTTACTGTGACGGAGTCAGACAAGACCTCTTACTTTTTGCACAACTAACCCAAAAATTGCTGTATAATAGACACACTTATTGGATATTTAATTTAATTTATTATGCGTCTTAAAAATATTATTCTTGCGAGTTTTGTTCTGTTGGTTGTCATGTCTTTTGGAACAGTTTTTGCTCCGAAAAATACTTCAGCTCAAGTTAGTACTTCTAGTCACTGCACCTTTGGCAGTGGAAACCTTGAAGTTGGAGTTATAAACGAAGAAGTTCGTTGTCTTCAAAAGTTCTTAAACGAAAACGGTTTTAAAATCGCTGAAGCTGGTGTTGGCTCACCTGGTCAAGAGACCACAATGTTCGGCGAGCTCACAAAGGGTGCTGTAATGCGATGGCAGAACGCTAATGGTATTACTTCGACAGGAATTTTTGGTCCGCTTTCTCAGGAAAAATATTTAAAATCTATCGCCGCTCTTTTGACCAGTCAGCTTTCTGCTGCTAGTACTGGCTTTGCTCCAGGTTCTGGTGTGCCAGTTCCAGCAGGCACTGTTGGAAACTCAGGTAACAATCAACCACCGGCTGCTCAGGGGAATGAAGAACAGGAAGAAGCAAGAGATGCTGTTTTGGAAGCTCGTGATGCGATCGAAAAGGCAGAGGACGATGTCGAGGATGCGGACGCAGACGAGATTGATGTCGAAGATGCAAATGATGATATCGCAGATGCAAAAGATGATTTGCTTGACGCACTCTACGCTTTTGTTGAAGAGGACTATTCAGAAGCAAAAAATAAAGCCGAAGACGTTATAGATTCGATGGGGGATATTTTGGATGAACTACACGGCGATGACAGCGATGCCGAAGAAGCTATTGATGATGCTCGAGCCGCTATTGAAGATGCAGACGAACAAATCGATGAAGCCTACGATGATGATGAGGAGGTAGACGCCGCTAGAAATCTTCTCGAAGACGCTGAGGATAAACTAGACGATGCCGAAGAAGCCTTTGACGACGAAGACTTTGATGAAGCCGAAGATTTGGCGAATGAAGCCGAAGATTTGGCTGACGATGCAGTAGATGCAATCGGTAACTAGTTTTAGGGTTTTGGCTTTAGATTAAAAAAACAAAAAAATTGAAAAAAGAAATTAAAAGATTCTCGAAAGATCAAGCACAGATGAGACGAAGCGCGCCTCGCATGCAAGGTCAGGCAAGGAACGCTGGACTGAGAAACCAGAGAAGGGGAAGGAGTCGTTAACCTACTAGTTTCTAGGATTCTGGGTTAGGATTCTATGTTATGGAAGATCGACCCAAAATTCTGTCTACGAAGCCTTCAGTAGGTTATGAAATTCTCGACTCCGGAAATGGAGAAAAGCTCGAGCGTTTTGGTGACTTTGTTTTGCGTCGCCCAGACCCGCAGGCTCTGTGGAGTAAGGAGTTGTCCAACGAAAAATGGGAAGCGGCCGATGCTCATTTTGTGAATTCTGGCCGGTCGGGAAGTTGGAGAACTAAAACTGATTTGCCGGAATCTTGGCCGATCGAGCTGGCTGGACTGACATTTGGAATTTCTCTATCGGCTTTCAAACACACCGGAATTTTTCCTGAACATGCCGAAAATTGGAATTGGATCGGCGAGACAGTGGAAAGAGAATCAAAAAAGCGCACTGACAACAAACCTATAAGTGTTTTAAATCTTTTTGGTTACACTGGCGGGGCGAGTTTGGCTGCGGCCAAAGCGGGTGCCAGTGTTACTCATGTTGATGGTTCGAAAGTTTCGGTAAATCGGGCGAGTGAAAATGCCCGACTCTCCGGACTCGGAGAAAAACCTATTCGCTGGATTATTGACGATGCGATGGAGTTTGTTAAAAGGGAAGTGCGG
Organism: uncultured Candidatus Saccharibacteria bacterium; assembly: GCA_964390475.1. Lineage (GTDB taxonomy): Bacteria > Patescibacteriota > Minisyncoccia > Phycocordibacterales > DATGWK01 > JAHFLV01. The sequence goes on from CAYMIB010000001.1 coordinate 28,150, forward strand.
CGTGGCAACCACTATGATGGAATAATTATGGATCCGCCGGCTTATGGTCACGGGCCAAATAAAGAGCTTTGGGAAATCGAAACTCATTTACCAATTTTGATCGCCGAATGTCAGAAAATTCTTTCCGACCAACCACTTTTTGTGCTCTTGAACGGCTATGCTTCAGGATATTCTGCGATTGCTTACAAAAACAACCTCTCCGACTTAATCAAAGGGAAAACCGCCATCGGTCAGTCTGGCAGAAAAGAGGGGGAAATGGAATTTGGCGAACTGGCGTCCGAGACTAAGTCTGGGCGACAACTTCCAGCTGGAATATTTGCTCGGTGGCGAGCCGGAGTATCGGGAGTATAATGTGCATAAGCGTGCTGACACACAGCTATAATTTATGAAAACCAAGCATGTCATTTTAATTTCAATTTTGGTATTCGTTGTCTTTTTAGGCACGATTGCAATGTTTGTGTATAAAACATTTACAGGTGGCCCAACTCCTAGCCAGCGCGTTGACACAAATACCGAGCAAACTCAAAACCAAATAAATAATTCCACAACTACAGCTACGACAACTAATACCACAAACATACCGCCACCAGACAACCACACTGCTTTAGACGACTGTATCGAACTCAAAGCGAACGAAGCGAAAGGTAAAGAATACGAACGCGGCTCACTTCTGGTCTCCTTCTTTAATTCTCTAAGCTACAGTCTTGCACTTGATACTATAAAACTTCTCGGTCTGCGTCCCGATGATTCTACTGAAGCCAAAAACAATTTTAATCAAAACCATTGGCTGACAGTTTTTGTGCCGAAGGGAAAAGAGTTTGAATGGCAGTGCAAGCTCGACGCAAGCGAGGGAATAAAGAAAGCTAACCTCAACCTGACTTTCAACCTTCGACAGTAATTCTTTCTGTTGGTACCGGCTTAATTTTTGCTAACTGTAAGATATCGAGTGTTATAATGTCTAAACAGGGGCAAACTTAATTATTGTTTAAATTATTATTTCAGTTAAAACAAATGTTTAATTCACCAGAAGGTAATAAGATTTTGAAGTATGGTTCGATTGTGCTTATTTTACTCGCTGTGTTCTTGGCTGTTCAAAGTCTTCATGCTTTGATCTCGACTAAATACATTAGTCAAAATAATCCGGTCATGGACTCTATAACCGTAAACGGAACTGCAGAAAAAATTGTTCTTCCAGACGTTGCAACTTTCTCTTTTGGAGCCCAAATGACTGGCGAAACTGTCGCTTCTGCTCAAAAAGTTGTGACTGAGCGAATCAACAAGGCACTCGATATTATAAAAGCCGCTGGTGTTGATGAAAAAGATATTAAGACAATCGCTTACAACATCAATCCTCACTACGAATATACTCAAAGACCGTGCACTCAGTTTAGTTGTCCTTCCGGTCAGCAAAATCTCACTGGCTACGATGTCAGTCAGACAGTCCAGGTCAAAATTCGCGATACATCTAAAGCGGGTGAGATTTTAGGAAAACTTGGTTCAGCTGAAATCACCGATCTTAGCGGCCTCATTTTTGCCATCGACGACGAAGAAAAAGCTCAGGCCGAAGCTCGAGCAATGGCGATCGACGACGCTCAAGCAAAAGCTAAGGTTCTTGCTAAAGACCTCGGTGTTCGCCTAGGTAAAGTCATTAGTTTCAGCGAGGGTTACTACCCACAGCCGTATTACATGGAGTCTTATGCAAAAGCCGGCGATGCCGTTATGGGTATGGGCGGTGCTCCTTCACCAGAAGTACCTGCAGGCGAAAATACTATCGTTTCAAACGTTTCGATTACGTACGAGATAAGGTAGTCTTTTCCAGATGTCGCTTCCATAGACCGCTCGTGTTCTCCAGCGAAAAATAATTTGACAATTTGTAATACTAGGTATAGTATCTAGACAAATCACGCCGTAGGGCGTTTTTTGTTAGAATCAAGCGGTAGAAATTACTATAGAAATACCCAGAAAATTATGAAAATTGTTGAATACATAAAGGACACAAAAGGGGAGATGAAGCATGTCAGCTGGCCGACTCGCAAGCAGGCGGTTGTTTTTACAGCAATCGTAATTGCTCTATCGTTGTTTGTAGCATCATTTCTTGGTCTGTTCGACTTTATTTTTACCAAGATCCTGGCATTCTTTTTGGTTTAGTCGGCTTAGGTAATATTTTGTTTATTGAGAGATAATTTTTAAAGATTAAAACAATGTCAAAACAAAAAATCCAAGAGGGTCGTAATTGGTATGCAATCCACACATATGCCGGATACGAAAACGCAGTGTTGCGAAATTTGAAGCAACGCATCGAGTCGCTTGGCATGGAGGATAAAATTTTCAACGTTATCGTGCCGACTGAGAAAAAAATCAAGGTCAAGGGCGGCAAACGAGTCGTCGAGGAAGAAAAAATCTATCCGGGTTATATTTTGGTTGAAATGTCGGTGACTGATGATTCTTGGTATGTTGTTCGAAACACTCCCCGTGTAACCGGTTTCGTCGGTTCTGGTGTTTATCCAGTACCGCTTAGCAAGCCAGAAGTCGACGCTCTATTTGCCCGAATGAATACCGATACTGCAAAGCATATGATTGACCTCTCGATTGGTGATGCGGTTAAGATTGCCGACGGTCCGTTTAAGGAGCTTGAAGGAAAGGTAAGTGAAGTCGACAGTGAGCGCGGCAAGGTTAAGGTTTTGGTCGCTATGTTCGGCCGCGAAACACCGGTTGAGCTCGACTTCTTGCAAGTGAAGCGCATTTAGGTTATCTTTTAGACTCATAAAAACATGGCTAAAAAGCTTACAAAACAACTCAAAATGATCATCGCGGGCGGCAAGGCCGTTCCAGGTCAGCAACTCGGTCCGGTCCTCGGTGCCGCTGGCATTAACATTGGTGAATTCGTAAAGCGCTTTAATGCTGAAACCATCACTCGCGTCGGTGAACTTGTACCGACTGTTGTGAACGTCTACGAAGATCGTACTTACAAGATGATCTACAAGACCGAGCCTGCTAGCCAGATGATTTTGAAAACAATCGGCGCGGAAAAAGGTTCCGGTACTCCAAACACCAAGAAAGTGGGGAAAATCAGCAAGGCTCAGATCAAAACCATCGCTGAAAAGAAAATGCCCGACCTCAATGCTCACGATGTCGAAGGTGCCATGAAGATCGTCGAAGGTACCGCTCGTTCGATGGGAGTGGAAGTGAAAGGATAAACAAAAAAACCAAGCATAATTCGTTCCGGCGTGGGCCCCGCTTCGCGAAACGCCTTCACGAACAATGCTTGGTTTTTTGTTGCTCGAGAAAGAGTCCAAAGAAAAACCCCGACACATGTCGGGGTTTTGATTGTTGTGGTTCTAACTTTTTACGGTCGCTAGCATGCGGTTTGAGTACGCTTTATCATCCGTGACATCGACGGCACGATCTGCAAGAAATGGTGGTAGGGTGACCTCTTGGTTGATGTCCGTCAGCTCTACTTCGAGCAGTATCAAGCCCGGAGGCTGGCTGAACACGTCGAGTTCGAAACACAGACCATTCCAAGGGAAGCAGCAACGCTTCTTCTGGATCGGTCGGCAGTTCGGGTCAGCTCGAGCAAGAAGTGCGAGGTGTTCTTCCTTGGTAACTTGCCTCTCAATCTCAGTTCTGGTCCCGGGCCCGATCTTTTTCTTTGTTGTGTGAAAGTAGATTGAACCGCCGCCTTGGCTTCGTATCCGAACACGTTCCTCAATATCTGGATTGCCGGTTGTGAGGTAGTACTGGGTAATATCAACCCAAGCGTGTGGTGAAGGCAAAAGGCCGATGTCGACACCAGTGATTTTGTACTTTCTCTCGATCTCGACTGGTGCTGGAATACCAAGAACGCTGCAAACTTCCCGAAGCACGCGGTCAATTTTTCCTTCCAATCCGTCGCCGCTGTTGTCGACAATTCTCAGATGCGAGTGTCCTGTCCAGGCAGCCAGTGTACGTTCATCGAGCGCTGCTGCTTGTTCAACTGTTTCGCTTCTCGCGATATTGTTTTCACAGCTGTAAAGATCGGGTTTGTCGAAAGCCAATGACCGAAGATGAATGACCGCGTCGTACGGTTCGTCTCGCAGGCTCACCAGATTCAAGCCACGTTCACCCAAAAGAAGATCAGCTTCGTGTGGGGGAATGTAGGCAAGGACGTCAGCAAGACCACGGTCACAGAGAATAACTTTCCTGTCGCCCGGCATAAGTCTGGCCGCTTCCAGCATTCGTCGCTCTTTTTCCTGGGTCAGACCAATGATCTGACCTTGAAAGCCGCTGGGTCCAAGCCGCCTTGGTTGGATACCTGCAAGAATGAGGTCGGTTGCTGCTTCAGTGACCACAATGACTGTGTAGCCCAGGTCTTCAAGTCTCTGTCGAAGCTTGCTCAGGGCTGTTGTTTTACCAGCACATGGTCCACCAGTCAGGACAATCTTTGGGATTCGACCGCTGCTCATGTCACACTCCTTTTGGTTCAGTCACTTTCTGCTGTGTACAGGGATTCTTCCTGTAGGTTATGGAATTAGAAAGGGGGAGTCAAGTTTTTGGATTGGTTTTTGCGCTAGCCTTGAGTCACGTTTCACAACCGCTTCGGGAAAAATACTAATGGTATGATGATTAAAATTTAATGACCGACTACAAACAAATCACAAAAGGAACATACGATGATATCGCCGCGGATTATTCGGAACGAGATTCATCTGTGATTGCAGAAAGTTGGGAAGTCAAAGGGGCTCTCGACGCATTTGTCGCTCTTTTAAAGCCCGGTGCTCACGTTCTTGATGTTGGTTGTGGTGGCGGTCGTGACTCACGATATCTTGCTGAAAAAGGAATGCGGGTAACGGCGATCGATTTTTCAGAGAGTATGGTTCGAAATGCACAGAAAATAAATTCCAACATTGAGTATATGCAGATGGATTTCGAGCATATTGATTTTCCTGAAAAAGCTTTTGATGGAGTATGGGCAAATGCTTCGCTTCACCATATCCCGAAAGCAAATCTTGCACATGTTCTCAGATCACTTCATCGTATTCTTGTGTCCGACGGTGTTTTGTTTTTGAAGGTGAAACACGGTGATTCTGAAGGAGTACGTGAGAATATGAAGTTTGGAAAATCACTTAAACGTTACTTCGCTTTCTATAAACCCGAGGAAATGATCAGTCTCGTTGAGTCCGCTGGTTTCCAAATAGTTAGGCATTCTCTAGTAACCTCTGATGAGTGGCTTGATGTTGTGGCGAGAAAAATAGGCTAGGTCGGTTACTTCCGTTCCCAGATTTGAAAACTGAAACCGTCGTGATCCTCTTGGCTTACCACCTTGAATTTATCTTCGTAGGCAGGGAAGAAGGTGTCTGCGGTTTCGATTTTTTGGTCGACGATTGTCAGGTAAAGTCTTTCGACGTAAGGTAAGGTGAAATTGTAGATTTGGCCGCCGCCGATTACGAATATTTCTTCACTGCCTTTTGCTTCACTTGCGGCTTTGATTGCTTCATCAAAGGTCGATACGATGAAAGCCCCCTCGGCCTTTAGTTCGCCGTCGTTGTTCATAATGATGTTGGTCCGGCCGGGCAAGGGACGAAATTTTTCCGGAAGAGATTCCCAAGTTTTCTTACCCATGATTACTGGATGATTCAAAGTGAATTCTTTGAACCTTTTCATATCCTCCGGAATTTGCCACGGAATTGCGCCTTTATTTCCTATCGCTCTACTGCCTTTGGCAATTGCGGCAATGGATGAAATCCTCATTTGTAGTTTATTGTTCAACTTTGTGATCTTGTTTTAGCTTCTTAATGTCACCCTTCGCAACCAGCTCGATCTCGATTGCATCACGGTCGGATTTTTCTTTTTCCATAACAAATCCCTCGATAATGTCTTTTTTATGGTAACGACTTTTTTCGGCTTCGATAACCGTGTCGAGTCTTTCAAAAACGATTTGGCAAAAACGTTCACCCGGGTAAAGTTTTACAACCTGTGATCCTGTATTGTTTCTGACCGGGACGACGAGTTGGCCTTCGTAGCCAGAATCAATTATTCCTGTAAGGTCGACAGACAAACCCTTTCGGTTGGTCGACGATCGCGGATACAGGACGGCCATTAAATCCTTCGGGATTTTTACCGATTCAAGGGTTGAAACTAGAACATATTCGTTTGGAAGTAATTCAAAAATCTGCCCTTGTTCTAGTTCTATCGTTTCAAAATATGCCGGCCGTTTTTTGTCGAAATGGTCGATGTTTAGAGCTTCTCGGCCGCGCTGAGTCATGACCCAATTTTTTGGAACAAGAAATGTAAAACCGAGTCGGAGATCGACTGCATGTGCTTGAATTTGAAATGAGTCCAAGGCCGGACTAAAACCAATCTCGTTCATTTTCACTCTTTCTAGTATTTGGTTTTTTGTCAGGATTGCCATGGTGTTATTTTACTTGTTTGAAGCTAAAGAACAATTTTTAGACCCTTTATGGCTTCACCTGGCGTATATTGGTCTGTTAAGTTTTTGATAATTTCTTCGGCCAAAGCAACATCTTTTTTCTCAGCTCGTTCGAAAGCGTTGGCTGGCAGGTTGAGTTCAACTTTTTTCTGATGGGTGGTTCGACTCATGAGCTCCTTGGCTGCTTCGTAGTGGATACTATAAATGTGAGCATTTGAAATAGTGTGGGTGTATATGCCGGGTTTCACTCCAAGTCTTGCCGCGAGGATCGTTTGAACCAAAGCAAAACCGGCAACATCGTGAGGGCATCCGAGGATCATGTCGTTTGAACGGATGATGTTGTGCATGTGAAGCCGACCACCAATTATATTTACAGTGAAAGAGAAAAGGCAGGGCACATTTTTTTTCATCACCCCGCCGAGCCCGTCGCTACCCGGGTCCCAGGCGATGACGACACCGTGCCTGGAACTCGGCTCTTTTTCAAGGAGTTCAATGAGTTTACCGATCTGGTCGCGACCAAAATGTTTTCGCCAGCGATAGCCGTAGGCGACGGTTACAACGTCGTTTGGATTTGTGAAGTCGTCCCAGATTTTGGTGTAGTCTCGTAGAAAGTCCTCAGGTTTTCTTGAGCCACTTAGAAACCAGATTTGTTCAGCGACGAAGATCCGAATCGGAATTTTTCGAAGACTTAAAAGTGGGAAACCGTCTTTTTCAAGGTCAGTAGAGAAGGTGAGACCAGGGAGAGCGCGGGTTTCGTGACCAGTTCTTTGGTTAAGATCAGAGATTCCTTCTTCCATGATTTTTGAAATCATTGTCTGGTATATGTGGTCGAAGGATGTCATGAAAGCATTATAGTATACTTACTCGAAGCGATAAAATTGAAGCCGAAAATACCTCCCATACCTCTATGGTTACTCAAATTAACTACCCGTATTTGCCCGATGGTCGTAGCTTCAAGTATGTTTCTATTGACAATCAATTCATGCGACTGGCTCGAAGCTACGCCATGTCCAATTCAGTTGATGACGACACTCCGACTGGTTCAGTGATTGTAAAAAATCAGGCAATCGTCGGTCTTGGGGCAAATGGCACTGATTATCATAAGAAAAATGTCTGTGTGCGCGTGGTAAAAAAAATTCCAACCGGACAAGGCTACGAACTTTGTGAAGGCTGTAATCCAAAAAATCACAGCGAGCCTAGGGCGATTGCTGATGCAATTTCAAAAAAGCACGAAACGAAAGACGCAGATCTGTATCTATGGGGTCACTGGTGGTGCTGCAGATGGTGCTGGGCTTCTATTATTGAAGCCGGAATAAAAAATGTTTACTTGCTTGAAGACAGTCAGAAATTATTTGACGATAATTCAAAGGAAAATATTCTTGGCAAACAATTTAAATTATTCGCCGCTGAATTACAGTCTAGATAAAAGATATAAAACATGAAAGATAAAGAAATTGCAAAACTCATAAAGTCTGAATCAACCCGACAGAAAAAAGTTGTGAATCTTATCGCCTCTGAAAATTATGTGTCAGACGATGTGCTTGAAGCTCTTGGTTCAAAACTCACTAACAAATACGCCGAAGGCTATCCAGGTAAAAGATATTATGGAGGCAATAAATTTTCGGATGAAGTAGAAGATTTGGCCCAAAAACGTGCCCTGAAACTTTTCGGCCTGACTGCAAAAAATTGGCATGTAAATGTGCAGGCATTGTCTGGTTCCCCAGCAAACTTGGCGGTGTATTTTGCTCTCGTTTCTCCGCACGGAAAAATTATGGGCATGAGCCTTGATCACGGGGGACACTTAACCCACGGTCATCGAGTTTCTATGACTGGAAAGTTTTGGAATCAGATTCCATATGGTGTCGATCCAAACACTGAGGTTTTGAACTACGACGAGGTGCGCAAGATCGCCATGGAGCATAAGCCAAACATTATCGTTGCTGGCTTCACTGCCTATCCGCGAAAAATTGATTTTAAAAAGTTTCGAGAAATTGCTGACGAATGCGGGGCGTTTTTGATGGTCGACATGTCACATGTTGCCGGACTCGTGGCTGGTGGGGTGTACCCGAATCCGTTTGAATACGCTGACATCGTGACGACTACTGTGCATAAAACTCTGCGCGGTCCACGTTCAGCTCTTATTTTTGCCCGTAAAGATGCTCGCGAACTCGACAAGAAAATCGACAAAGCAATTTTCCCAGGTCTACAGGGCGGTCCCCATTTAAATCAAATCGCGGCGGTCGCAGTGGCGCTCAAAGAGGCTTCGACGCCGGCCTTTAAAAAGTACTCAGCTCAGGTTGTAAAAAACGCCTCGGCGCTTGCGGGCGAACTCAAAAAACTCGGCTGGAAAATTATTTCCGGTGGCACGGACACCCATCTCATTCTCGTCGACACCTGGATGAAGGGCGCGGGAATTTCTGGCGCTGAAGCAAGTACTCGTCTTGAAAAAGAGGGAATTATTGTAAACAAAAATACGATTCCGTATGAAACCCGTTCAGCGTTTGATCCGTCGGGAATTCGCCTTGGCACTGCGGCGGAAACGACGCTCGGTAAAAAAGAGAAAGATATGGTGGCGATTGCCCGGAAGATTAACAGGATCTTAAGATTGAAATAAATGAAAAAAACCTCGGCGAAAAAAGGCAAACTCATTGTTATCGACGGCATCGACGGTTCAGGTAAAGCGACTCAAGTCCGACTTTTGGCGGATCATTTAAAAAAAGATGGGGTGAAAATTAAGACCATTGATTTTCCGCGGTACGAAGAGAACTTTTTTGGCGGACTCATAGGTCAGTTTCTTTCCGGTATGTACGGCGATTTTATTCAGGTCGCGCCGCGTCTGGCCTCGGTCCTTTACGCCGCAGATCGTTTTGAATCAAGTAAAAAAATTCGTGGTTGGCTCAAGCAGGGCTACACAGTTGTTGCAGACCGTTATGTGAGCGCGAATCAGATTCATCAGGGCGGAAAAATTCCGAATGCGAAACAGCGCCGAGAATTTTTGGCTTGGCTCGACAAGATGGAGCATGAAGTGTTTGGTATTCCTCGGCCGGACTTGGTGGTATATCTCGACGTACCGTTTGAAGTCAGTAAAGAGTGGCTACAGAAAAAAGTCGCTCAAGCGAAAAAGGTTTATCTCAAAGACGGTCGCCGCGACGTTGCCGAGGACAATCTTCTTCATCTTGAACATTCCCGCAACGGCGCACTCGAGCTCGTTCGAACTCAGAAAAATTGGATAAAGATTCAGTGTTGTCAGGGAATGGTCTGCATGTTGCCGGAAGGTGTGCACGAGGAGGTTTATAAAATCGTGAAAAAGAAACTCGGCCGAAAATAAATCTGAGAATGTATCAAGTGTTACAATTGCTATATGCCGCTTACGCTAAAAATTGTCCGACTCGATAAAGAAATGCCAATGCCGAAGTTTGCCCAACCGGGGGATGCGGCGTTCGATCTTTTCTCAGTCGAAAAAGTCACCATCGCTCCAGGCGAACGAGTGCAGGTAAAAACGGGGCTCAAAATGGAGATTCCCAACGGTTATGTCGGTTTCATTTGGGATAAAAGCGGGCTTTCGCACAAGGCAGGGCTAAAAACACTTGGCGGGGTGATAGATGCCAGTTATCGTGGTGAAGTCATGGTCGGCATGATCAATCTTTCAAAAGAGTCGTATACTTTTGAAAAAGGTCACAAGGTTGCTCAGATGGTGATTCAGAAGCGAGAAGATGTCAGTATTGTTGAAGTCGAGGAAGGTGAGCTTTCCGAAACAGCGCGGGGTGAAGGGGGTTTCGGTAGTACAGGAAAATAATCAGGAAAATGATGAAGAAAGTTTTATGTTTAATTTTTTAAAAATTTTCAGCGGGCGAAAAAATGGGCAATCAAAAACTGACTTGGTTCGGTCGGTTATTTTAAATGAGCTAAAAAAAATCTCGATCGACGCGACACCTGAAGAGTTGGATTACCCAAAGAACCTTTCAAACGGTGATTTTTCTTTTTTCATTAAAGACAATAGTGTCGACCCGACCACACTGCCGATTGGTCAAATTTCTCATTCGTATATTGAGAAAGTTTCGGTACTTGGCCGCTTCATTAATTTTTATTTATCTAAACAGTTTTTTGCAGACTGTTTGGAAAGTGTTATTGAGGCAAAGAGTGGGTTTGGATCAAACGAAAATTTGGCGGGGCGAAAGGTCATCATTGAATACACCGACCCGAATTTATTTAAAGAACTCCACATTGGCCATTTGATGAGCAACACGGTGGGTGAGTCGCTTTCTAGAATTATTGAATGGAATGGGGCGAGTATAAGCCGGGCGATTTATCAGAGTGATGTTGGACTTAACGTCGCCAAAGCTATTCGGGGCATTATTGATTTGGAAAAAGAAAAGCCGGTTGATACAGCATCACTTCAGGAAAAAATTTCGTTCATTGGCCGCGCTTACGCCCATGGCTCTGGTTTGTATGAGAACAACCCTGAAACCAAAAAAGAAATTGACGCACTGAACAAAATTGTTTACGAAAAATCCGACTCGCAGGTCAATGAGATTTATGATTGGGGGAAGGAAATCAGCCTGGAGCACTTTGAAGAATTGTATAAAAAACTCGGCACGAAGTTTGATTATTATTTTCTGGAAAGTGAAGCGGCGCCGATTGGCCTTTTTGCAGTCGAAGAACTTTTGGAAAAGGGGATTTTGGAAAAAAGCGAAGGCGCAGTGGTGTTCAAGGGCGAGCGGTACGGCCTGCACACTCGCGTTTTTGTGAACTCGCTTGGCTTGCCGACATATGAAACAAAAGAGCTCGGACTTTCTAAAATGAAATTCGACCGCAAGGATTGGGATCAGTCTATCGTGATCACTGCCAACGAACAGACGGATTATTTTACGGTCGTACTAAAGGTGCTTGAGTTTTATGATCACCGCGCGGCCAATCGGACCAAGCACGTCAGTCACGGCATGCTTCGTTTTGCTGAAGGGAAGATGTCTTCGCGAAAAGGGAACGTTATCACAGGTGAATCACTCATCTCTGATGTCGAGGCACTCGTGCAAGAAAAAATAAAAGACCGCGACCTGCCAGCTGATGAGAAAGACGAAATTGCCGAGCAGGTGGCTGTTGGAGCGATCAAATATTCCATCCTTAAACAATCTCCGGGTCGCGACATCATTTTCGATTTTGAAAAATCCCTTTCATTTGAAGGCGATTCAGGTCCGTATTTGCAATACACCCATGCAAGGGCGTGTTCAATTTTGCGCAAGGCAGCCGAACAAAAAATTCACAGCGACACTTCCAAAATTTCTGATCAAATAAGTGACATCGAACATTTGCTTATTCGTTTTCCGGCTGTCGTCGAAAGAGCTCAAAAAGAATTGGCGCCGCAACTCATCACCACATATCTCACCAATCTCGCCGCGGCATTTAACCATTACTACGCTGAACAAGTGATTGTTGATGCGGGGAAATCAGAATCTGCATACCGCATCGCCCTGACTATGGCGGTGAAAAATGTTTTGGGAAGTGGCCTGTGGCTTTTGGGAATAAAATCGCCGGAGAGGATGTAGGACAGTTGGCATGGGCATTCTTGATTACTTGACATGTAAGGTACTTTGTATTACTCTGCCCGATAGAAAGTAACGTACTTTTGACGAGTCGATGGACCGAAATACCCCGTAGATAGGGAGCAAACGATGGGTTCCAAGAATAGTAGTAAGGGCAAGCCAGTGCCAACTGATGACACGTTTGGGGAGTATGTGGCAAACGTTTTGCGCGGAATGCAGCCTGGGTATCCAGTAGACGTGGTGAGTCCGCGGGAAATTCTGATAAATGGTCGTCGTCTGGATCCGGATAATCTCCTTCGAATGGTGAACAATGAGCCTGACCGTGGACAGGAAATTGTGGAGCTTTACCTGGAGCAATTGTTGCTTGGTGAGGTGATCCAACTCGCGACGATACCCTTCGACTTTGCAAGGCCCAGGATCATGCCACGTATCCGGCCCGAGTCGATCTTCGAGCATCTCTCTCGTGATCAGGTCGCACACGTGCCGTTTGTGAACGATACTGTGATTACGTTTGTGACCGATCTTCCTGATATGACAATTTCGATCACCACCGATCAACTGACACGGTGGAAGGTGCCGATCAGTGAGATTGACAAGATTGCACGACACAATCTGGATAGCCGTCTGGATAAAAATCTTTCTTACCCGGATATCCAGACTGCTCGAAATCACCACAGTGAAATGGTGGCCATTGGTGTTAGTGATGGATACGACGCGTCGAGGTTGCTGTTTGTTGATTTGTTCGAGCGTATGCAACCTACCCTCGGTAAAAAATTCTACGTGGCCATTCCGGCTCGTGACTGTTTCACGGCATTCAACTGTTCTAACGATAGTGCGCTTCAGAATATGCGTGGCATGATTCAGAGTGACTTTATGAAGCTTCCATATCCAATCACACCAGCATTGTTCACTGTCACCAGCGACGGCGTCGTTGGGTCAGAAGATTTGGCGAAGAAGTGACAACTTGACATCAAAGCCCTGGAAAACCGGGGCTTTTTTCTTTGTCTCTATTGTCAGTATCGTTTGACAAAATCTTTTTAAATAACTATTGTTTCCCGCAGAGTTTGATCATTTTAAAAGCAAAGGAGTTCGATATGACGACGCCACCTGCTGACAATGCTGGTCCGCACCTTGAATCACAGCCCGACCCGACCTCGGGAAATGCCTCAGAGTGGAATCCTCATGCGACTGACGGCAGTCCGCCACCATCTCCGACCGACCCAGTGAAGCAATTTTCCGGACATAAGTTTGCGCTCAAAACAATGCTCGGTGATTGCAGTGGCCTTGTTGATGAACTCGAAGCGTCGGGCCGACTTACGCCCCACAACATTCAGTCAGTGATGTCGGGTGTGTCTATGCTAAAGGCGCAGGCACGTGAGACGTTGCGGAACGGACTCTACAGGCTGACGTTTGATGAAGTTCGAGACAGTCTGAGTGTTTCATCCTCGAGAATTGAGACGATCATCGACATGCCGGCTACTGACAAGATGTTTGTGGTCAAGGAGCACTTCGTCCAAGACGCTGTGGGGGTGAGTGGAATAAAGTTTATTCACCTAGACCAGCTGTTTGTTGAAAGATTTCTGACTGGGGAAGGGAAGGTTGAGTCACCGACGCCTACACACAAGCTCGCTCGAGTGACGATTGTCCATGGCACCAAAGACTCGCGAATTATTGATGAGCTGGGTGGTCCAGATCTTGTTGAAACCATGGTCGCTGACGTTTGTCACCTCATTGTTGAGGCAATGACAGATAAAAATCTCCAACTGGACATGGATGGATGGGAAAACATTTTCTACATTCGTGATTTGATCGGCGAACTACAAGTGGTGCACGTATGGGAAGACGACGCAGGTTGGGTTGTTAATACTCGAGCTATCGATAGTCAGCCAAACGGACAAGATGGAAAGTGTCGAGTGTTTGTTCGAACCCTTGTCCCTTAAATGTGAATTTGATTAGCGTAACCATGAAAGAAGTTTTTTCAACACCCCGGCTTCGGGGTGTTTTCTTTTTGCCAAGAAATCGCAGTGGAAGTAGTATTTACGCATGAAACACGCCACAAATTGTTTTCTCCTTCGCGCAGACGGAAAAGTTTTGCTGTCGATGAAAAAGCGCGGTTTTGGGGTTGGTAACTGGAACGGGTCGGGCGGGAAAGTTCAAGAAGGTGAGAGTGTTGAAGAAGCGGCCGTGCGGGAAGTTTCCGAAGAAATCGGGGTGACGCTCGCGACAAAGGATCTTGAAAAAGTTTACGAACTAAACTATATAAAAACCGATGACCCACAATGGGGGATGTTTGTCCACGGTTTTATCGTTCGAACCTGGAGCGGTGAGCCGACAGAAAGCGAAGAAATGAAACCAGCTTGGTTTGATCTAGATAAAATTCCATACGACAAAACCTGGGCAGACACCAGGCACTGGTTGCTAAAAGTACTGGCTGGCGAAAAAGTAAAAGGTGATTTTATATACAAACCAGACGGTAAAAGTCTGGAGCGTTTTGATGTGGCCAGTGTTGTAAACTTCTAAAACACACAAACACCAGGCTGAATTTTTCAATTGACGCATACAATAATCTGTATTATTATCCCGAACAGAAAGTTCCTCGTAATCGAACTGGTTGATCTGATGATCTCTTTCAAGGAAAGAAAGGATAAGTCATGAGTCAAGTCGAGGCTAGCAAGTCCAAACTGAACGATTTACTCGTTAACTTGGCACAAGCCACTCGGACTGGTGAACTCACTATGGAGCAACTGGAGTGGTTTTCGAAGTCGACTAAGGAGCAGCGCGAAAAGTTGCTAGAAGACATGCGGTCAGCTTGCTCCCTGTTAGAGGAAGAGACCGCACGCGAAGCAAAAGTCGGTTTCGCAGCATTTGTGGCGCAAACCTTGCGTAGGATTAATCCCAAGCTTTCGGTTGTTGAAGTATCTGCGATGGAAGTTCAGGTTGATGGTCGGCGCCTCGACCTAGAGAACATCTGGCGCATGGTGAATCATGATCCTGAACGAAAGACGGAAATTATTGAGCACTACCTGAATCAAATGTTTTTAGGTGATGGAATTCAATTGAGCACAATGTCTTTCGAGTTCGCCAGACCCAAGATTATGCCGCGCATCCAGCCCGAGTCGATTTTCGAACTCCTCTCGCGTGATCACGTCGCCCACGTACCGTTCGTCAACGATACGGTGATTGTGTTTGTGACTGATCTGCCGAATATGACAATTTCCATCACCACCGAGCAATTGGTGAGATGGAAAGTGTCAGCTGAAGACATCGGTAGGATTGCCAAAGAAAACCTTGCCAAATACGTTCCTGATCTGGAAGTCAGTCTCGTCGAGAGCAAAGAAGGTGCACAGGCTGCGATTTTTGGTCAGCACGATGGCTACGACGCAGCCCGTCTCTGGCTTACTGGACTCTACGAGCGTTTTTGCGATCAACTTGGCGGCGACTTTTTTGTCGCTGTGCCAGCCCGGGACATGTTTGTGGCGTTCAGTCGTGGTCCGGAGCCTTTCATACGGCGATTACGAGAGCGCGTAACATCAGACTTCAAAAGACTTCCGTACCCGATCTGCCCGGACTTTTTTCTGGTCACTCGCGATGGTGTTGCCGGGACGAAGCCAGTGTCTGCGTTCTAGTAATCGATTTAGTTAATCAAACACATCACAAAGACCCTGCTTCGGCGGGGTCTTTTCTTTATTTCGGATTTCCGGTTTTTACAGTTTTTGCCATTTGGGTCTAAAAAAGCTAGTATTTTAGCACTATGGCTGATATCCATAACAAAACTCCAAAAACCGCCGGCTTGAAAGCTGATGGTTCGCAGAAAAGCCCTGCAAAAAGCCCGGTCGCGCTTGCCGAAGAAAAAACTCTCCAATTTTGGCGCGAAAAGCAGATTTTTAAAAAGACTCTTGAAAAACCGTCGCCGGGCGGGAATTTTATTTTTTACGACGGTCCGCCGTTTGCAACCGGTTTGCCTCACTATGGCCACATTTTAGTAAGCACCATTAAAGACGCTGTGCCACGATATCAAACGATGCGCGGCAAGCATGTTGAGCGCCGTTGGGGTTGGGACTGCCATGGTTTGCCGATCGAAAACATTGTTGAAAAAGACCTTAAGGTTTCTGGGAAAAAAGAAATCGAAGAGCTTGGTATTGATCGTTTTAACGAATACGCTCGAAGCAAAGTTTTAGATTTTGCTGATCATTGGCGCGATACTGTGGAACGTATCGGCCGCTGGGTGGACTATGACGGTGCCTACATGACGATGGATAACACATTCATCGAATCTGTTTGGTGGGCGCTCAAAGGCATTTGGGATAAAAATTTAATTTACGAAGGCACAAAAGTTTTGCCGTACTGCCCGCGTTGCGAAACCCCAATCGCGAATTCCGAAATTGCGATGGACGGGTCGTATAAAGACATTACAGATATTTCGGTGTATGTAAAACTGGCTGTCGAAAACGAGCCGCGAACATTTTTGATCGTCTGGACGACAACTCCGTGGACATTGCCAGGCAATACTGCCGCTGCAGTGAACCCCGACCTAGACTACGTCATCGTTAAGATCGGTGGAGAAAATGGCGACTATTACATCGTTGCGAAAGACAAAACAGGAATTTTCAAAGAAAAATTTGAGCTGGTCGAAGAAATAAAAGGCAGCGCGCTGGTTGGTAAAAAATTCAAGCCGCCGTTTGATTATTTCACAGGGGACACATTTGCTGACGGTAAACCAAACAATCTTCCAAACCGCGAAAACGCTTGGAAGGTCTACGCCGCGCCGTACGTTACCGCCGAGGCTGGTTCGGGTATCGTCCATCTCGCACCCGCATATGGTGAAGAAGACATGGCGCTTGCCAAGGAGCACAATATTCCGTTTATTCGCCACGTTGGCCACGACGGAAAATTCACGGCCGAAGTCACTGATTTTGCTGGTGTAAAAGCTAAACCGAAAGAAGATCATCAGTCAGGTGATGTTTTGATAATTAAAAATCTAGCGGCTCGGGGCTTGCTTTTTGCAAAAGAAAAAATCGTTCACTCATACCCGCATTGTTATCGTTGCGAAACCCCTCTTTACTATTTTGCTTTGCCAGCTTGGTTTATAAAAATCGCTACTGAAACTGAAAATGGAAAAGCTGTCAAAAAAGATCTCCTAAAAAATAATGAAGACATAAACTGGGTGCCGGAGCATTTGAAACACGGCCGGTTCGGAAAAAGTGTTGAGGGTGCACCGGATTGGAATATTTCTCGAAACCGTTACTGGGCTTCGCCTTTGCCTTTTTGGAAGTGTCAGAAATGTGAAAAAGCGGTGTGTGTTGGTTCACAAGATGATCTAGCAAAACACGCACCAGCAAAAAATAAATATTTTCTGATGCGCCACGGCGAGTCGGAGTTTAACCTCGTCAACAAAATCAGCAGTACGCCGAATGACAAAAACCACATAACAGAAAAGGGTAGGACCGAGGCTGTTGCGGCCGCAACATTACTAAAGAAAGACGGTGTTGATTTGATTTACGCTTCTGATCTAGTTCGAGCGAAAGAAACCGCAGAGATTGTTGCCAAGGAAATCGGTTTGCCGATTGAAAGCATTATTTACGCGCCAGAAATCCGCGAGCTAAATGCTGGTACATATAATGGCAAAACCTGGGATGAATACCGGGCAACCTTCACCTCGGTTGCCGACCGTTTCGAAGCCGAGCATGTTACCGAGGACGGGGAGTCTCTTCTAGATGTTCGGGATCGGGCAACAAAATTCATTTATGATCTAGAAAAGAAACACGCCGGTAAAAAAATTCTCATCGTCAGCCACGGCGATACGATTTTCTTTATGCAAAAAGGTGTGAAGGGTCTGACCAAAAAAGAACTCGTCAAAGCTTTCGAGATCAAAAATGGAATGATTCCAACCGGCACATATGAAGAGCTCGATTTCTCACCGATTCCTCACAATAAAAATTTCGAACTTGATTTTCATCGACCATATATTGATGAAATAACTTTTGCCTGCGCGTGCGGTGGTGTGATGCATCGAATTCCAGAAGTCATCGACTGCTGGTTTGAGTCTGGTTCAATGCCTTTTGCTCAAAATCATTATCCTTTTGAAAACAAGGAAAAATTTGAGAAAAATTTCCCCGGTGATTTTATTTCAGAATACATCGCTCAAACTAGGACTTGGTTCTACTACATGCATGTAGTTTCGACAATTCTTTTTGGAAAAGCAGCGTTTAAACACGTTTTGACGACCGGTACGGTTTTGGCCGAGGACGGCGAAAAGATGTCGAAATCCAAAGGTAATTTTCCAGACCCAGCGATTATTTTCGACAAATTTGGCGTTGATGCACTTCGTTTCTACTTACTCGGTTCCACTCTTCTTAAATCCGAGGATTTAAACTTTTCGGAAAAAGGCGTCGACGAAGTTTATAAAAAAATAATTTTGCGGCTGAAAAACGTTGCTTCTTTTTATGAAACTTACGCTGCCGGTGAAGAAGTAGTTACAGGTACGATCGCTACAACCGTCAGTGCACCTGACTCGAAAAATATTCTCGATCGATGGATAGTGGAGAGGATCAACATTGTTGTGGCTGAGGTTACTTCATCTATGGAGGCTTACAAAATTGACCAAGCTCTTTCTCAGATTGATGGTTTCATCGAAGATCTTTCGGTTTGGTTTTTGCGTCGTTCACGCGAACGTCTGAAAAGTGACGACAAAGTGACCCGCGAAGAAGCTTTGAAAACTTTCCGTGCAATTTTGTTCAAACTTTCGAAAACAATGGCGCCGTTTACACCATTTATCGCTGAAGAAATTTATCGCACAGTGAATGGTGAAAAAGAGAGCGTGCATTTGGAAGAATGGCCAACATCCTGGGTTACGCCTGTTGAGGACATGGCGCTCATTTCCGATATGCTCGAAACCCGCCGCGTGGTCAGTCTTGCTCTGGAGGCCAGGGCCAAAGCTGGTATCAAGGTTCGTCAACCACTTCAAAACCTCGTTGTGAAGTCTACTGTGCTTCAAGGTAAGCAGGGTTGCATTGATCTCATTGCTGATGAAACGAATATCAAAGAAATTTTATTTGATGCTGAAATTGTGGATGAGGTAGTGCTCGATACAGAAATCACTCTCGATTTGCGCGAAGAGGGAAGTCTGCGAGAACTAATCCGATTCGTTCAGGAGCTTCGTAAAAAAGCCGGCCTCAAGCCTGGTGATCTGACGACACTTTTAGTCGAAGCTGATGCCGATGGTCGGGAATTCGTTAAGAGGTTTGAGGAGGTGATTAAAAAATCGGCTCTGCTTTCTGCTATTTCAATTGTGAAGGACGTCGACGACGGTGAAAAAATCGAAATTGATAATGCGAAGTTTAATTTGAGAATCGGAAATAATTAGAGTCAAAAAATGAAAAAACCAGAATCAATTTGTGTGTTTGGTGATAGCGCAGCCTGGGGAGCCTGGGATTTGGAAAAAGGCGGCTGGGTAAATCGGTTGTGGTTGCACATTGGTCCAAGAGATGAGGATTATGCGGAAATTTACAATCTAAGTATCTCAGGCGGCACAACAGAAACTATTTTGGAGCGTTTTGAAAAAGAAAGCGCAATGAGATATGGACCCGACGCCCTCATTTTTCAGACCGGAGGGAACGACGCTTCCCGCGAGCACGGTAAAGATACACACAGAGTTGCTCCAGAAAAATTCGAAGAAAATGTCAGGGAAATAATTAAGAGAGCAAAGAAGCATACTGACAAAATTGTTTTTCTTGGTTTTAAAAATTGTGATGAATCCAAAACTGTTCCGGTTTACTGGATCGACATCGATTATTTAAATTCTGATTTGCAAAAGTATGACGCTATTATGAAAAAAGTATGCCAAGAAACCGGTGTACTATTTTGCGATATAAAACCACTAAACAATGAAGATTTCTACGATGGCCTACATCCAAATGCTGCTGGTCACGAAAAAATATTTGTGCAAGTTCGTGATTTTCTCACGACACACGGCTGGATTTAGTCAGTTGATCAGAGTTAAAACAAATTGGCCTACCACACCTACAACACACCGGGATTAATTTTAGGCAGTACACCTTCGGGTGAGGCGAGTCGCTATGTTTACATTTTCACTAAAGATCTCGGTCTAGTCGGCGCTCACGCTCAAAACACTCGGCATGTAAGTTCGAAATTGCGATATGCTCTAGACGCTCCGGCTCGTTCTCAGGTCTCGCTCGTCCGCGGCAAAAATATGTGGCGGCTTATAAGTGCTGTGCCGGACAAACGGTTCTATTCAGTTTTTGGCGAAGATACTGAGCGAATGATGCTCTGCACTCGAACGTTTTCTTTGATTAAAAAGCTTCTGGCAGGCGAGGAGGCCCATCCAGAACTTTTTGATGTGGTTAACGATTTTTTAGATTTTATACAAAATCCGGAGCCTGCAAGCGTTGATTTAAAAGATGCAGAAGCGGTGCTCGTTTTGAGAATTTTGCACTCTCTCGGTTACATTCCAGAAAACGATTTAGCCAAACAATTCGCGCGTGGTACTGAATGGAATCCAGAAATTATTTCCGCCATGGCTCCATATCGTAAGGAGGCGATTAAGATCATAAATGAATCACTGCGGGCGACGGGGCTGTAATAGTCGAGTTTATCTTTTCTTAATTTTTTCTTGAACTCACTCTGCTAGGCTGGGTGAGTTGTGAATACTTGCACAAAAACGCGTGTTTGACGCAATATACCAAAAGTATATACTTTTGGTATATATGAAAACCCAGATAAATATAAAAGTAGATATGAAAGTAAAAAAAGTGGCACAAAAAAAAGCCGAGAAACTCGGACTCTCGCTGAGTTCTGTTATTAATGCGAATCTAACGCAGTTTGCCAAAAGCGGAGAGCTTAATTTGTCTACCGAATTGCGACCGAATGCACGATTGAGAAAAGAACTAAGGTTAGCAATGGAAGATTTTAGAAATGGCAGAAATCTAGCCGGCCCATTTAAGACTGGAAAGGAGATGGATGACTATCTAAACTCACAGTAAGTCAGCATGAATATTATTACTCATAGGAATTTTCAAAGACAGTTTCAAAAACTGTCTCAATTAGATAAGGAAAAATTTACAAAACGTAGAGATTTATTTCTTCAAAACCCATTTGATCCAATCCTAAAAAATCACGCTTTGCACGGAAAATATTCTGGGTTTAGAAGTATAAATATTACCGGAGATATCCGAGTAATCCACTATCCACTCAACGAAAACACAGTCGTGTTCTTTAAAATTGGCTCCCATAGCGAGCTATATGAATGAGATTTGACTTTTAAATATTTATAGGTATCATTTTTGCAGTTTTGTGATCTTTAATTCAGCCCTCGAATCTCGCGTGTTGCGGGGTTGGTTTACTGAATATCCAGAAAGGTGGATGCCGTGTGCATGCGCAAGACCGTTTCGCGGATTTCGGCGATCGTTTTGGCGGCTTGTGTGGGGCTTTGGCTTCCTGCATGTGCCACCAGTGCTCCGCAGGGATCGGCTGGCATGATGCAGTCCAACGTGCAGATTTCCGGCCGGTGTGACCAGTCGGAAAAAGTGAAGGCGGAGCCTTTGCTTGGGGAACCGGAGGTTCCTGCAAGCAGGCGCACAGTCAGAGATCTTCCAATCTGGAAGACCATCACGCTCGGTACGTATTCGAGAACAGCCAATGAATTCTGGGAAGCGTTGGACCGGTCGGATCGTAAGCCGAGTTCTGCCATCTACGAAGTGATGCGCAGCCCAGACTTTAAAACAAGCGAATTCCGGCAAGAGGTGAACCTCGTCGTCGTGTCCGTAAAGGAGCTCGGTTTTTCTGGTATCAAAAGTGCAGCGGAGATTTGCGATCGAGCGATCATCGAATTCGGGCTAGATTTGTGCCCCAACGAAGTTGGGCCGCAGCTTGTTTTGCAGCTCGAGCTCGGCATGCCCGAGAATGAGAAACTGCAAGATTTGATAATTGCTTCTCGACCCCTTACTGTATTGCATACCGGGGTGAGGCATGATCAATGCTTGTTTGGTGTTCGTTACAGCGAGAATGGCATACCAATTTTGCGGCGTGAACTTGGAGAAAAAAACGATAAGCTTTGTTTGAAAGAAGGAACCGTGCTGGTGTTTGTGCGGCGTCCATGAAGTGATGTTCCGCGACTGAATAATCAACGAAATAACAAGGCCCCGTACAGTCGGGGCTTTTTCTTTGCTATAATTCTCCCAATATGGCCTTTGACCCTAAGGACAGTTCAAACGAAGGAAGAATAGATAGCCTGGAGCGAAATTTGTACTCGCGAGATGCGGTGCCGATTACGGCTAAAAAGCGCCCGGACATGACGCCGCATGAAAAGCTTGTGGAATACGGCTGGAGGGGGGATGATAAAAAGCTCGACGAAGATATTGTTGAAATGAATCAAACTCACCGAAAAAGTTCGTTTGCGACCAAAATTTTCCTGGCATCGGTTTTGTTTTTTGCGTTAGCTGCCGGTATTGCTGCTTACATTATTCTCGGTGGCTTCAATGTCATTTCTTCTAAAAATGTTGATGTTACGATCCAGGGACTTATTTCCGTCGCCGCCGGTGAAGAATCTTCCTTCGATATCATTGTAAAAAATAACAATAACTCGACGATCGAATCCGGCACAATATATGTAGAGTATCCAGAAGGCACGCGAATGTCTGGCGATGTGACAAAGGAGTTGACACGCGATCAATTTGAACTAAAAACAATCGCTTCGGGTGGTATCTATACCGCCACCATCAAACCAGTTTTTTTTGGTGAGAAGGACAGCCTGAAACAAATAAAAGTTAATCTAGACTACAAAGCTCGTGGTTCAAATGCTTCATTTCAAAAAGAAAAAACCTTCGACGTTACAATAAAATCTTCGCCAGTCATCATGACTGCTGAGGTGCCAAGCGAGGTCAACGCCGGCCAGGACATCGAAATCAAAATCGAGGTCGCTTCGAATTCGAATACTTTAATTCGCAACCTGATCGTTCGTGCCGAGTATCCGTTCGGTTTTTCTTTCATCAGTGCTAGTCCAGCGGCTGCTTTCGACACAAACGTTTGGCGGATTGGTGACTTGAACCCGACCGACAAACACACGATCGTCATCAAGGGTCGTATGGAAGGTCAGAATGAAGAAGAGAGAACTTTCAGATTTATGACTGGCACCGCTAGTCCGAATGATGACAAACAACTAGCGGTTAGCTATATCGCTACTCAGGCCACTCTTGCTATAAAAAAACCTTTCATTGGTCTGACTTTACAGCTCGGCGGAAAAGCTGAAACGAAAATCGCTTCGGCTGGAGAAAAAATTCAAGGCACGCTTTCATGGACAAACAATGTTCCGGTTGCTATTAACGATGCGACGATTCAGATTAAGCTTTCTGGAAAAGGTCTTGATCGAAATCAGGTGTCGGCTGGCCTCGGCGGTTTTTACCGGTCTTCGGACAACACCATAACTTGGGATAAAAATTCGGTATCAGAACTGCGAAGCATTGAGCCGGGCGAAAGAGGTTCTGTCAGTTTTGTTGTCGGAGTATTGCCAAGCTCACAGCAACTTCTTGCTCAGGGCCGAAATATGGATATTGTTCTCGATGCCACAGTTTCTGGCACTAGGATTCAGACTGGATTGCCACAGGAAGTTAGATCGCGAGTCTCTGGCCTAGCTAAGGTCGGTACAAATCTTTTGGTTAATGGTCGGGTCATGCATTCAATCGGTATTTTCAATAACACCGGCCCAGTTCCTCCGAAAGCTGAAACCGAAACGACTTATACGATTGTTCTAAACGCCCTGAATTCTTTTAACGATGTAGCGAACGTCGTGGTTACTACTCAACTGCCGCCATATGTTCGATGGCTTACCAAGGTTAGTCCGTTGAGCGAACAGGTCTCATATAATGAATCAACTCGGACTGTCACATGGTCAATTCCAGACTTGCGAGCCGGAGTCGGTTATACTTCGGCTGCGAAAGAAGTTGCTTTTCAAGTCGCGCTTTTGCCAAGCCTGAGCCAAGTCGGCACGATTCCTGATCTTACTGGTCCGATCATAATGAGAGGAACTGATCGGTTTGTCGGCGGGACAGTTGAATCGAATAGGGCAGCGTTCAACACACGCACTACCGATCCTGGTTTCGACAACCGCGATGCTGAAGTTGATAATTAAGTAAAATGGAAACTGAAGCTCAAAAAAATGTAAATATGGAAGACATTATCTCGCTTGCCAAGCGCCGAGGTTTTATTTTTCAAGGCTCCGAAGTCTACGGCGGTCTTTCTGGTACTTGGGACTATGGCCCGCTCGGCGTTGCACTCAAAAACAACATCAAAAATCTCTGGTGGCGACGGTTTGTGGAAAGTCGTGACGACATGCACGGTGTCGACGCGGCGATTTTAATGAATCCAAAAGTTTGGGAGGCGAGCGGTCATGTTTCTGGTTTTTCTGATCCGCTTGTCGAGTGTACGAAATGCAAAAAGCGTTTTCGAGCTGATCAGATAGAAGGAGATGCAACAAAATGTCCAGACTGCGGTGGCAAACTCGGCGAGTCGCGCCAGTTCAACATGATGTTCAAAACTCATGTCGGAGCAATGGAAGACGAAACTTCTGTTTCGTATCTTCGCCCAGAAACTGCTCAGGGTATGTTCATGAACTACAAAAATGTGATGGATTCAATCCATCCAAAGCTTCCGTTTGGTCTCGCGCAGATTGGCAAAGCTTTTCGCAACGAAATCGCTCCGCGTGATTTTATTTTCCGTTCCCGTGAGTTCGAAAAAATGGAAATCGAATATTTTATTCACGCCGGCGAATGGAAAAAACATTTTGAATATTGGCGAGAACAAATGGTGGAGTGGATGAGAGACATTGGTCTTAGCTCAGCGAAAATTCATGAGCTCGATGTTCCTGAAGGCGACCGCGCTCACTACTCAGACAAAACGATTGATTTCGAATACGATTTTCCTTTCGGCCGCAAAGAACTTTACGGCATTGCCTACCGCACTGATTTTGATTTAAAAAAACATAGCGAATCGAGCCGTGTCGACCTTTCTTACTACGATGAAGAAACCAAAGAGCGATTCATTCCGCATGTCATCGAGCCGACATTTGGTCTCGACCGCACAATTCTCGCCGTGCTCTGCGAAAGCTATAGCCTCGACACGATGGGCGAGGAGCCACGCGCATTTCTGAAACTTCCGCTCGCTCTTGCTCCGGTCAAAGTCGCGGTCTTTCCTTTGCTTAAAAATAAGCCGCAACTCGTCGAAAAAGCTCGCGAAGTTTTTGCTCAAATTAAAAAAGTTGTTCCGAGTGCTGTGTTCGACGACAACGGCAATATCGGCAAACGCTATCGCCGCCAAGACGAAATTGGTACGCCATTCTGCGTGACCGTTGATTTCGATACGCTCGAAGACAACACCGTGACTCTCCGCGATCGAGATACTGGCCAGCAGAAACGGGAGAAAATTGAGGAAATTCTCCAGAATTTTTAACCAAGATTTGATTTGACGTTTTGATATGTCGAGACTATTCTTTGGGCAGAATGTAGCCTGAAAGAGTAACGCTTTTGGCGCAAGGTCATAGATTTAGTAAAGGAGTGTGCTGTATGGGAGACAAGAGATTTACCGATCAGGGCAGGCAGTTGGTAGCTCAAGCCCAAGTAGAGGCAATAAAAAGGTGTCACGAGTACATCGGTACAGAGCATTTGCTGTTGGCGATGCTTGCCGATGGTCTTCCAGGGGTGTCTGTTGGAGTTAGGGTGTTACAGAAATTAGGGTGTGATTCTGAGAAACTTCGTCAAAAAATTGATGAAAGGATTAAACCAGGAATTCCCCCCGAAAATACAATAGGAAGATTACCTCTAACTCCTCGGGCCAAAATGATCTTTGAGTTTGCCATCTGGGAGGCTGAAGCGATGAAGCATGATTATGTTGGTACCGGCCACATGCTTATCGGTCTCATCAGAGAGAAAGACGGTGTTGCTGGGTCAGTACTGATTAGTTCTGGTTGTGTCTATGAGGTAGTCGTGAAAGAAGTCAAAGAAATGCTCCAGGATGGTGATGGAGCTGGTGGGGAAACTTTCCTTGTCCAGGCAAGTTTTAGGCCGGGTCCACAGATATCTGCTCCGGCGCCCTCCACTTCTATCCCTTCACCCGCCGCTACGAAAATCGGTACCACGATCACTATCGAGCGCTGCCGGGTAGAACTCGAGCCGCACATTGATGTGTTTCATGTCTCTGTGGTGCAAAATGGTGGTTCGTGGGACGAGACCTTTGGCTCCGAGGAGCTGCTGCGAGCGTTCCTCCGTGGGGTTCAGGCCGGAAGAGGGGGTATGGATTATGTTCCTATGCCAGAAATCCCGCGTGGTACCCAAGTAGTGCTAACAGTTTCTCAGCGCGCTTCTGATCCTTCTGGTAGTTAGCATATTTAACCCGCACTCGGAGTGCGGGTTTTCTTGTGTGGAATTGACACTCCAGCGCCGGAAGATTACTCTTCCGGGTAGAAATGCGGTTTTTTCTCGATCTTTAAAAGAAAGGGGCAGCGTGGCAAAAAGACAAAGACATAAAAACGGATTATTCGAGCAATTATTGAGAATGCAAAGACTAAGGAGGGCAAGCCTTTTTCGTCGCCTCGAGTCACTTCCACCGAACCGTCGCCAGCCGCTCATAGTTGACCGTACTCTCTATCTCAAAGAGTTTGATCCAGAGAAGGTCCACTGGATCAGAATGTTCTTGGATGGGAAGGCTTGTGATCTGTATTTTGACGTCAGAGGCAAAACCCCTGAAGAGATCATCGACTCATGTCTGAAAATCGTTTTGCTCCTGGATGATGTCGGCGGACTCGTTGAGCCGCTTGTTGTTGGTCCGGTGGGTAGACTTGATCCGAAGGTTGAAGCAGTATTTGCTCGGGAAGTTATCGGTATTACAACTTTTAGCTTCAAAGAATACTGCGCTGACCTAGAGGAAGATCGTCTTTTTGTTAGAGGGATGACGGAGCGAAATCCGCCAATCAAGAAGAGAAAAAGGAAAAAGCGTTAATAAAAAGCCCTGGCATTAGTGCGGGGCTTTTCAATTGACATTTTTCAAATCTAATATATAAATTTCATCAGAACGTTACAAAACTGCTCGGTTTCAGTTGGTTGAGCACATCGTATACAAAGGAGTGAACGATGCCAGGACGTGTATTTACTAATCAGGCTCAGAAAGTTCTCGACGATGCAAGAGACCGCGCACGATACAACCACAACGCCGAATCTGTGCAGGTGCCGCATTTTCTGTGGGATCTCACCCATGCCAATGATTCTGTCGCAGTACGAGTTATGTGTGGTCTCGGCTGTAACCTTGTTTCGATACGGAAGAACCTTGGGCAGTTGATGGAGACCAGAGATGGCGTGTCACCAAGAGGAAGATTGCCAGTATCAGGTCTTCTTGATGAGATCATTCAACTCGCCGCCCGTGAAGCTCGTGCTTCGGGTTGTAATGAGATCGACACTCATCACTTACTCATTGCCCTTGTCGTTTTGAAGGGTACAGACCCGATTGTGAGCGATGTCTTGTCTCGGTATGATAATCTTGCACCAGAAAATGTGAGAACTGAGATCAAGAAGGTCCTTGCTCAGACATCAACCGCTCTACCCAGTCAAACCAAGAGGGAAAAGCCGAAAAAGCAGAAAAAGAAAACTGTTTCGTAAACGAGCAAGCCCCCGAACCCGCACTGTATGCGGGTTTTTTCTTTGCCACTTTTCTGCTACACTCCCGACATGAATTTCAAAAAGACCACTCTCAAAAATGGCCTCAGGATTATCACCGTGCCAATGAAAGATACGCCGACTGCGACCGTGCTCGTACTTGTTGAAGCTGGCTCGAAATACGAAACCAAAAACATAAATGGCATTTCGCATTTTCTTGAACATATGTGTTTTAAGGGCACGACTCGTCGACCGAAACCTTCTGACATTAGTCGCGAGCTCGACTCTCTTGGTTCTCAATACAACGCTTTTACTTCCCAGGAATTCACTGGCTACTACGCCAAAGCTCAGGCCAAAAAGTTGCCTCAGCTCATCGACATTATTGCTGACATGTATTTGAATCCGGTTTTTGACCAAGTAGAAATAGAAAAAGAAAAAGGGGTGATAGTGGAGGAGATAAATATGTACGAGGATATGCCGCATCGTCACATTCATGAAATTTTTGATCATCTTCTTTATGGTGACCAGCCAGCTGGATGGGAGGTTGCCGGTACTCGAGAAAATGTTCGGGCGATGACTAAAAATCATTTTGTAAATTATCGTAACGACCACTATGTTGCCAAAAGCACGATTGTCGTTGTCGCCGGAAACATAAAGGAGTCGGTAGTTCATAAACAAATTCTGAAGGCTTTTGAAAAAATCAGCACGACAAAAAAGGCCGGTAAGGAAAAAGTGAAAGAGATGCAAACTATGCCGGCTTTTATTGTTCAGGAAAAGAAAACCGACCAAATGCATTTGGTTTTAGGTGTAAGGACCTTTGATATTTTTAATAAAAAATTGCCAGTGTTGAAAGTGTTAGCTACCGTTCTTGGCGGGGGAATGAGCTCCCGGCTTTTTCAAAAAATGCGCGATGAAATGGGAGTCTGTTACTACGTCCGGGCTGGTTCTGATGAATTTACCGACCACGGAGTCTTCTCGATCTCGGCTGGGGTAGATAAAAATCGTCTCATTGAATCTGTTGAAGCGATTTTGTCGGAGTGTCGCCGACTGATGAACGAACTAGTCTCGCCAGAAGAACTGCGAAAGGTTAAAGACTATATCGGCGGTAACGTCTTTCTAGGACTTGAATCGTCGGACTCAGTGGCCGAGTTTTTGGGTATGCAGGAAGTTTTGAAGGGAGAAGTCAAAAAGCCACAGGAAATGATTTCTAAGATTGAAAAAGTGACAGCTAAGGATGTTCAAAAACTCGCTCTTGAAATCTTCAAAAATAAACACCTAAACTTGGCAGTTATCGGTGATGTCAAAGACAAAACTGCCCTAGAAAAAGTTTTAAAATTCTAGTACTATGGGGTCAATGGAAGGCCCATTTTCTCATACCAGAATTACCGTCAGCGCCGGCACCATAGCTAAGGTGGTTTTCGTTCTTCTGCTTTTCTGGCTAGCTTTTTACCTCCGCGACATTCTGCTTGTTATTGTCGCTTCGGTCGTTATCGCTTCTTCTATTGAGCCGATTGTCAAATGGTGTATAGGTAAACGCTTGCCGCGGACCATCGCAGTTCTCCTTATTTATATTTTTGCAGCAGCGATTTTTGTTGGTACTTTCTATTTCCTAATCGTCCCGCTTTTTGGTGAGTTCCAATCTTTCACTTCATCACTACCCAACTATCTTGGAACGCTTTCGACTCTGTCATTTGTCCAGGGTAGCAACTTCTTTGGCTCGTCTGTAACTGGACTCATTAGTAACTTACCAATTACTGAAATCGTCGACCGGGTGAACAATCTGATTTCAGCTCTTTCTCAAAATGCCTTTACGACTGCCAGCGTTGTGCTTGGTGGTCTACTCAACTTTATTTTGATTATTGTTCTATCTTTCTATTTGTCTGTTCAGACTGGAGGCATCACGAATTTTCTAAAAACCATTTCACCGGCTTCCCATCGAAAATATGTTGTTGAGCTTTGGGGTCGAGCCGAGCAAAAGATCGGCCTTTGGCTACAAGGCCAGTTGCTTTTAGGTGTGATTGTCGGTGTTCTAACTTATCTTGGCCTAACCTTACTTGGTGTTCAGCACGCTTTGTTGCTCGGTTTTATCGCCGGCATATTCGAACTCATTCCATTGTTTGGTCCGATCTTGGCTTCGATTCCGGCTATCGTCTTTTCGTTTAATGCCGGTGGTGTCGGTTCATCTGCTTTGGTTGCTGGTTTCTATCTCATCATTCAACAGTTTGAAAGTCAGCTCATTTACCCGCTTGTCGTAAAAAAAGTTATAGGTGTGCCTCCGATCATTTCGATTCTGGCTTTGGTTGTTGGTGCAAAACTCGCCGGATTTCTTGGTTTGCTATTGGCAGTGCCAATCGCTACCCTGATTATGGAATTTTTCAACGACCTCGAGCGCGATCGTTTTGCGGAAGAAGAAAAAAGCGGAAGATCTGCTTAAACTCCCGACTTCATGAAGCCACCTTTTTACATCACCACCACTCTGCCGTATGTGAATTCTGACCCCCACATTGGTCATGCGATGGAGTTTATTCGGGCAGACATCGTCGCTCGCTACAGAAAACTCATGGGCCACGAAGTTTTTTTTAATACTGGCACCGACGAACACGGCATCAAGATTTATCAAAAGGCAACTGAGGCCGGCCGCGTACCACAGGATTACGTCGATGAATATGCTGCAAAATTTCGAGATCTGTTGTTGGCATTAGGTATTAGTTCTGACGTCCATTTCATCCGTACCACTGACGCACAACATGTTGCGGCAGCTCAGGAATTTTGGAAAATGTGTGACAAAGCAAGGGATATATATAAAAAAGAGTACAAAATAAAATACTGTGTTGGCTGCGAGCTCGAAAAAACCGAGTCAGAACTCGTCGACGGTCGCTGCCCGATTCATCCAAGCCGCGAACTCGAGATCATAGAAGAGGAAAATTATTTCTTTAGATTTTCTAAATATCAGGCACGGCTACTCGAACTTTATGCCAAAACGCCGGATTTTGTCATTCCTTCGTCGCGTCTCGGTGAAATTCGATCTTTTGTTGAGCGCGGCCTCGAGGACTTTAGTATTTCACGTCTTGCAAGCAAAATGCCATGGGGAGTGCCAGTGCCGGGCGACAGCGAGCAAGTCATGTATGTTTGGTTCGATGCGCTCGTGAGCTACATCTCAACGCTCGGCTGGCCAAAAGACCTGATGACTTTTGAAAAATGGTGGAACGAATCAGGTGGTGTCGTGCAGTATTGTGGCAAAGACAACCTTCGTCAGCAGGCGGCAATGTGGCAGGCCATGCTCATGTCGGCTGGTCTTGCGCCGTCTCGGCAAATCGTCATCGACGGTTTTATTACTAGTGGCGGCAAAAAAATGTCGAAAAGCGAAGGTAATGTCATTGATCCGATCGCTATTGTGAATGAGTACGGCGGAAATGGAACCAATGGAAACAACGGCGCCGAAATTCTTCGCTATTACGTTGCTCGCGAACTCCATCCGTTTGAAGACAGCGATTTTACGATGGAAAAATTCAAAGGTGCCTATAATTCTCATCTTGCTAACGGCCTCGGTAATCTCGTCAGTCGAATCATGAAAATGGCTTCGGCTAACCTGTCTGGCCCAGTTTCAATTCCTAAAGAATCTGATGCCAATAAAACCGCGCAGGATTTTCCAGAAAATTTCAAAAAAGCCGTCGAAGGTTTTGATCTTCAAACCGCGACAAACATAATCTGGGAGCATGTCGGAGTGCTCGATGCGACAATCCAAGAAACTGCACCCTTTAAACTCATCAAAACTGATAAAGAAAAAGCGATTACAACAATCGAGGATTTAGTAACCAAACTTTACGTTGTGGCCAGTATGCTTCAGCCAATTATGCCTGAGACTTCAAATAAAATTAAGGAGCTTGTAAAGACCAACACTGCACCTGAGTTGCCGATTTTCCCGCGGCGTGACTAGTGTAATATTCGTATATGAATAAAAAAATTGGACCATTTAATCTAGCCTTACGAGCAGCTTTGTTTTTAAGCGTGGCATTTCTTTTATTGGCGATTGCTCGTATGCCTTTTGCATTTTCATGGGTAGAAACGCCAGGAATCAACAATTTGATGAGAATTATTGGCTCTCCAATTTATTTCTTTTTACCAATAATTGTTGAAAAACTACATCCATATATTGGCGGTGGCGTAATGATCTTCGCGGTATTTTCTCCAATATTCATGTTTGCTGTTTGGTTTGTCGCTTTTTATCTACTATTTTCTATTTGTAATTATTTAAAAATAATTTTTCAAAAACTATTTACGAAAATTGATCGACAAGAATAGTCATTTATG
>CAYMIB010000002.1:0-42995 GCA_964390475.1 uncultured Candidatus Saccharibacteria bacterium
ATATAAAAGACGCTAAGACAAGTAATGTCTTACAAAATTTAATAACTATTTAATATGGCTTAAAACATCACTTATTTAGAAGTGCTCTGGTCGCCGGACCAACAAAACCAGTGATAAAACCGACCTCAGACTCATGAGTGGTTTGATACATCAAAACAGCGTTATAGGTGATCGGGCCAAAATAGCCGGTGTTCTCTGGGTAATTCAAGTGTCCCTCTTTTTGAAGTCTTTTTTGAAGCTCAACAACGTCGTTATTTTGCATTCCCCGCTCGAGATTAAAATTAAACAAAAATCTTGGAACCACACAGAGAGGTAAGTTTTCTAATTCCGAATCAAGTGAAACCGGAGTAGTGGTTGAAACAGGGGTTGTTGTTGCCAAAAGTGTATTCGAGAGATTACTTTCGTCTAAATCATCCCCATCGTCGGAAATTTGGATATTCATCGAACCTCCGCCACCCTCGTCCCCCTCTCCACCATCCTCGTCTGGCAAACCAACCACTTCAACCGATCTAGTTTTTGAGTCACTCAAACCACCAGAATCAGTGACGGAGTACTCGACTGAATAATCACCTGCCACATCAGTATCAACGTCATCTGAAACTTGGATTGAGGAAGTAAGGTTTCCGTCTTCTGGATCGCTAGCGGTTGCACCCGGATCATTAAAATTATCTCCAACATCAATCGTCATAGAACTTGAACCAATTAAAGTGATTGATGGCGGGTTGTTTTCTTCCTCTTCCTCAATAACGTTAGTAACTTGTGCCCTAGAATAGACAAACAAACCACCGAAAACGATAACTGACACCACCAAAAAAATCTGGACATCCAAACCTCTTTTTTTAATATAAGTCAGCATAACTTTCGAGCTATTTCACTAACTATTATATTTCACTTTAATTTTTTACGCTTGGTCGTATGAGGATAGGTCAGAATTCCTTCTGGTTTTTAAATATTCGAGTGAACCATACAGACCGCACGAATCACCAAGCTCAGAAATCTTTATTTCTGGCAGTTCTGGATAAATTTTATTTACTTTACTCAAATATTCCTTAGTTTTTTCAACCGATATCGCTGGGTCACCCGTAATCATCGAACCTCCAAGAACAATCACGTCAGGCGACCAAAAAACACAAACGTTGTTCAAACCGTAAGCGAGGATTTTAGCCATTTTGTTCCAAAAAGCCGGTTCAACAATGTCCTTCGGCTCCTTTCCCATTCTTTTCAAAATTCCATGTCCAGAAATATAGTCTTCAAGGAAAGTCCCTTCGGCATCAGTGACGATTGTTCGATCAGCATCAACTATCTGATGACCCGGCTCAAAACCAACGGACTTTGAGTCTACCTTTCCACCGACTATTCTTGAACCACCAACACCGGTACTAACCGTAATATATGCAACGATTTCAAAACCACGACCAGCGCCATGGACCGCTTCACCCAAACCACCCATCGCCGCGTCATTTTCTATATAGACCGGCGCATTGAAAAAAGTTTCGAGTTCCGAACAAATCGGCTTACCAATCCAATCTTTCAGATTTGGTCCGTTTACAAGAAGCAGTTTTTTCTGGTTAAAGGTACCAGCAATGCCGCCAGAAACCGCATCAATTCCTTCACCGCCAGCCAATGCCATAGCAGTTTTTTTAAACTCGACCAGCCCTTCCGTATAAGTTTCCGGAGTCGAGATTACGACAGTTTTGTCTAACGTTTCGCCGTCTCGAGACGAACCAAGCCGCATTTTTGTCCCACCTATATCAAAAACGATGTACATTATTCAATAATTAAATTTGAAAAAGACTAAGCGATTAATTTTTTAAACTCCTCAACCATCGGAACCTTCTCTGGTTCAGTGCCATACATCTTCGACAAAGCTAGAGCGGTCCAGTCAGCCAAAATCAAAGAATTAAATATTTTTTCAAAGCTAGAGTTGCCAGAAAGTGAAATGATTTCTACTTCAAAACCTCTACTTCGCAAAAGGTTGGCCAGAGTTTCCATTCTATGCATAATTTTTGGTGAATCGTTTTGATCTTCGATGAAAATGAAGTGGAAATTTGAAGAAAGGCCCCTGGTGCCATCAACAACATCAAAACCAGTCATTTCATTATGATTGAGCTCTGGAAAGGTGTTATAAAAAGCTGGAATCTTGGCTGTTTCGTTGAATTTAATTTTCCAGTTGTAAGAAATCGCCAGATTTGCCCGCGAAGAATACACCACCGGAACTTTTCCATTGAGTTTTTCAGCCAACATTTTTCCTGACTCAACAAAATCTTCAGGTTTCAACTTCGAACCAAAATTAACAAGTTCACCAAGAGTTTCTTCGTCTCCGATCAATTTAACTAAAGAAATCAAAGAAAGACCCAAGGCGCTACGTGGCTGAACACCGGTTTGAGGTAAGACAATGTGTGGCAAATCATTCTTTTTGGCAAATTCAACGAGCGCTCCACCAGTGGCAATTACTGCAAGGTTATACCCACCAGCCAAAGCCTTATCTGCAAAATCGAGAACTTCCTCAGTGTTTCCAGAGTATGAGCT
Organism: uncultured Candidatus Saccharibacteria bacterium; assembly: GCA_964390475.1. Taxonomy (GTDB): domain Bacteria; phylum Patescibacteriota; class Minisyncoccia; order Phycocordibacterales; family DATGWK01; genus JAHFLV01. The sequence goes on from CAYMIB010000002.1 coordinate 2,530, forward strand.
AGCGATGAAAAGGCTATTTTTGAAGCGTTTTTCAGAAAGAGCTGGTAAACCGTAGTCGCGGTGAACATACATATCAATCTGAGGATTAATAATCTTTAAAATACCTGACGCTAAATGCGAACCACCCATTCCACAGAGTACGAAGCTGTTGGTCGCTTTTAGTTTCGACTCGTTTTCAATTGTTGGGCTAAAGCTAAATTGTGAGGCCAGATTTTTAATTGCATCTTCCATAGTTTGATAATTATACCCTATCTATTTTGACTGCTTAACCCTATCTTAACTACTTAATCGCCTTAGCAATCGCCCTTACTACTTGTTTATCAAAAACATCCGGCAGGATTTTATCAACAGATCGGTTCTTAGTTATTCGAGCCAAATTCTCCGCCGCCCGCACGAACATTTCATTTTTAAATTGAGTAATTTTATTATCAAGTGCTCCTCGAAAAATTCCCGGGTAGGCCAAAACATTATTCACTTGGTTTGGAAAATCAGAACGGCCAGTGGCGACGATAAATGCACCAGCAGATTTGGCAACGTCGGGCATAATTTCTGGAACCGGGTTGGCCATGGCAAAAATAATCGGTGATTTTTCCATTGACTGCACCATTTCTTTTGTCACTAAATTAGCGACACTCACCCCAATAAAAACGTGGGCACCATGTAAAACATCTGACAGACTCCCCTTCAAACCTTTTTTGTTCGTTACTTTCGCTAGTCTAACTTTTTCTGGATTCAGGCCTTCCCTCCCAGCATAAATAGCACCCTTTGTATCACAAACTACAACATCGTTGATTCCATACGAAAGAAGGATGTTGGTGATGGCTGTGCCTGCCGCCCCACCACCGTTTATCACCACTCGAGCCTCTTCGGGCTTAAGTTTTCGAAGCTTCAAGGAGTTGATCAACCCAGCCAAAACCACTGTAGCCGTACCGTGCTGATCGTCGTGCATTACTGGAATATCGAGTTCAGCTCGCAATCTTTCTTCAATTTCAAAGCATCTTGGCGCCGAAATATCCTCGAGGTTAATCGCCCCAAAAACCGGCGTAATGTTTTTGATAATCATTATTATCTCTTCAACATCCTGAGTTTTAAGACAAATCGGAAATGCATCGATGCCAGCAAATTCATTAAACAATGCCGCCTTGCCTTCCATAACCGGAATCGCCGCCTCTGGCCCAATATTTCCTAAACCAAGCACCGAAGAACCGTCACTGATCACAGCCACGGAATTATTTTTGATTGTAAATTCTTTTGCCAGCTTTTTATTGCCGGCGATTGCCCGACTAACCGCACCAACTCCAGGAGTGTAGGCCAAAGAAAGAGTTCGACGATTTTTTATCGGCATTCGACTTTTAACCGAAATTTTTCCACGATGTTTTTTATGAAAACTTATCGAATCTTTAAAAAGGTCCATAAGTGCTGATTATAGGTAATGTGAGAATTTTATCCAGCGCAGCACCCTAAAGCATAAAACATAAAGAGCGGGACTGTTAGTCGTCCCGCCCCACTTATTACTTCTTTGTTCCCACGACGACCGGTTTCACGCCCTTCATCTGGTCCACCCAAGTGTTGTAGCGATCAATCCCGCCCTTGATCTTTTTATAGTCCGAGTCCCTCATGAGCTCACCGATAAGGTTGTTACTGATGCGCTCAGGGTTTTTGGGATCAACAATTTGCTTGATCCGCCTCTTGAGATCGACGCTGGAAGGAGTGATGTGCTCGATGATCCTGGTCCGCAGACCAATAATCTCGTGATGACTGAAGTCGTTTTTCGTGACTTCATCTCCCTTCGACTCCCTTGGGTCAAGCTTCCTATGGACCATCGACTGTTGTACCAACATTGTAGTTCCGAGCATCAACGAACTCCTTCTCGCTGCACAAATATTGTGAGTGAAACGACCAGCGACACAGTGTCGCGAGTTACAGTTCCAAATAGTAGCTTAACTGGACAAGCGAAGACTTGTCAAACCATTATGTGAACAGGCTTGTAAACAATTTAGTTTCTGGGCTTAACTGTTTTTGTAGGTAAATCAATACTTCTGACTTCGGCTTTTTGATTATCTGTTGGATTTTTTACTGACGCTTCCTTTTCTTTGTTTTCTTTTTCAGCTAGTTCTGACTGACTAGTAGATTCCGATTCTGACTTTAAATTAATTTTTACTTCATCGGGTATATTTTGGTCCTGAACAAGTCCGTAGGCCTCCTTAAACAAAGCAAAAGCTTCGGTATATTGCTGATTTTTCAGTTTCTCTTCGCCAAGTCTGATCAACTCCCGAGCATGAATCAATGGATCAACAACCGTAACGACTTCGATTTCACCTGCAACTGTAGAAGTTTTGGCACTTTTGGTATCAACCGGTTGGATTGAGTCAGCGGTAGGCGCGGTAACAGAAGCCGGAGCAGAAACAGTCATCAAGGAGATTTCTCCAGTAACAATTTTACCCTCCACAGACTGCAGGGCTCTTTTTGCGGATTCAAGTTTAGCTTCAGCAATAACCTTTACGTCGTCATCAGTTTTTACAGCCAAAATCTGGTTTTCTGCATTTTCCTTCGATATAACCGAGGCCTTATGTGGCTCGCTAAGAATATCTTTAATCACACCATCAGTTTCCAAAGAAGTTTCGAGATCGTTACTGATCACAAAAGCCGTCTTGAGATCACCGCTCTTGCCGCTTTTAGCTAAGTTTTCGACTTCTTTCTGAACCTTAAAAACATGAGAACTTAGTCTGACTGATATCTGATCTTTGATTTCTGGTGACAAACGATCTTCAACAACTAGTTTTTTGGCTTCCTCAACGCGGTTTTTCGCTCGCTTTACTTCATATTCGATCTGAGCAGTGCCAGAAAGAAGAGCTGACTTAACACCCTCGTTTATGTTGACCATTATTGGGTAAAGAATGTCTCCAGGCAAAGAGTTTTGAGCGGCAAAAGAAGTTCCACCGGCACCGACAACCACAAAAAACATTATGACGACGGCCGCAGCGCGGAGACTGTGGATATGAAATAAGGAAATAACTGATTGGAAATTTCCAGCCATGAATGGAGATTTTATCGGCGAGGCTGGCACAGTGTCCGTGGTCGCAACAAAAATTGGATTTTTCTTTACAAAAGAATCAACGGCAGAAAAGAGAGTGGTTTTTTCCCGCTCTGAAAGTGAGGTGGTTTTTGCCTTTTCCACCAGTTTTGAAAATATGTCTTTTTCGTTATTCATGTTGGTTTACTAAAATCTGTTCAGCTGCTTGTGGTTCCGACAATGGAGACGAGGCTTGCTGGTCTCTCAGGATACTGCGTAACTTCTGCAATCCTCGGTGGATTCTGACCGATATATTGTTCTCGGTTTCGCCAGTAATCTCAGCAATTTCTTTGACGGATAAGCCCTCAACATATTGCATATATATGGCATCCCGGTACTTTTCTGGTATAGAAGCTAGGAAAGCCATAGCCCGCTCACCGTCAAATTTGTCAATGATTGCCTCACTTATTTCGACTCCGACGTCAAAACCCTCTTCCATCAGACTGTCGAGCGAGCTTGCCTTTTTCTTGCGATATTGGTCGATTATGAGGTTTTTGGCAGTAGTAAAGAAAAGAGCCCTTAAGTTAACTATTTCCTTGCCATTTTTGGCATATTGCCAGACCTTCATGAAGGTTTCCTGGGTTATATCCTTAGCCATTTCCCGGTCCGAAACACGCATAAGACAGAAGCGGAAAATAGCATCCGTATTTGCCTTGTAGGTCTCGAGAAATTGATTTTCGAAGTTTTTATTCATTCGCTAAGTTTATAAGTAATGGAATTCTACAACATTTACCAAAATTGTATAGCTTAAGTAAGGGTTCCTATTTGGGGCTGTTTGACAGCAATTTTGATGCTAAAATGAATAGATATGGAAAAAGAAAATATTTTTAAAATTTTGATTGCGGTTTGTGCTGTTTTGGCAGTTGCGGTCATCATTACAACCACCGGTTGGGTTAAATCAAACCAGGAGCTTCGCGGTTTTAGAAGTGGTGACGGCGAACTTATCGGGCTTGAAGAATCATTCGCGGTTTGTGAGGACACCAGCGAAATTAATAAGCAGAATCAATGCGTTGAAAGGCTGAGCGAATTATCAAAACTCTTGGCAAAATACGCCGAAAAATTGAAAGAGATTGAAATCCCCGTTCAGCCTGCCCAATAGATTAAGCGATTAAGCCCAGGCTTCTAGCCTAAATTTGCTCCTGACTTTCTTCAAATATACTCTCGCAATTTTCAAGAATTGACATCAATTCATTGCGGGCTTGTTCGGTTGTAGTAGCCTGACCACCATTAGCTGCCCTCCAAGCATCAAGCTGAGTCCGACATTCTCCAACGTTCGCAGAAATTTCATCAAACGTTTCGGAAACCGGCTCACTTGGTTTCGTAAAATAAAGCACTGCAAAAATAATAGCGATAATCGCGAGCACAATTGATAAATACTTGTATGTGTTGTTGTTTTGTTCCATGGTTTTATTTTCCTAAAATTAAGCTTCGAAAATAAATAATAATTTAGTAAACACCAAAAGCCACAAGAACTAAAAAAACCACCCTTTTTTATACTACTCCCATTAAAATAAATGAAAAGACCCAACATGTGCTGGGTCTTGTTTGCGCTTTTGCGCTTGGTTTAGGCGGCGTTGGCGCTCGCGCTCGCGACTGGCTCCGAGCTCCACAAAATGAAGTTGTTGTTGGGAGTCCATTCGATCACGGTTTTGGGACCGTGATACTGAGCAACGATTGTGAAGAAGATGACTCTTGCTTCCGCCACCCCCTTGTTGTACCTCTCTCGGGTGAGGTAGTCCCCGACATTGCTCACGTTCTGATTGCCAACGTTGTACATACCGCTAAAGCGCTGGACAAGCTCATTGAGCTCCTGCCAAGCGGCCGTAACGGATGGGTCGGGTACGATCGGCTTTCGCATGTCGGTCTCCTTTTTTTGTTTTGCGCTGTTCACCACAAGGTTTACAGCTCTATGTACATCCTAACACAGTTGACAAGATTTGTCAAAAATTGTGGACCATAGGGGAATCGAACCCCTTGCCTCTTCCATGCCATGGAAGCGCTCTACCAAGTGAGCTAATGGCCCTATACAGCTACGTTTTACGTCGAAAACATCCTACCATGTGGTCATCGACCATTCCAACAGCTTGCATATGAGCATACGCAACCGTCGGTCCGAAAAAGCCAAAGCCGCGTTTCTTTAAATCTTTCGCAAACGCTTCAGCTTCTGGGATAAATTTTGGGTATTGCTTTAGGTCCGATATTTTGTGTTTAATTGTCTTCCCCTTAACAAAGTTCCACATGTAAGCGTCGAAGGAACCGAATTCTTTTTGGATTTCCAAGAAAACTTGAGCGTTTTTGATGGCCGCGTTTATTTTCTGTCGATTACGGATGATTTCAGGATTTTTTAAAAATCGCGTGACATCTTTTGCCCCAAATTTTGCCACTTTCTTTGGATCAAAGTTCGCGAAGGCTTTTCTGTAACCATCACGTTTTTTTAGGACAATTGCCCAAGAAAGGCCGGCCTGAGCACTCTCAAGTACGATGAATTCAAAAAGTTTTCGATCGTCATGAACCGGTACGCCCCATTCTTTGTCGTGGTATTTTTCGTATATTTCGTTTCCGGACGGAACCCAAGCGCAGCGGTTTACAGATTTCATTAAATTATTCCCTGCTGTGATTTTGCAAAGATTTATACAGAGTTCCAGTAAGAAAAAGAGCGACAATGCCGATAAAAATTAGCACAAGCGGATGCTCGTTGAATAGATTTATTTGATCAGCAAAAAGTTCGAAGCCGTGCAAAATGGCGGCGACACTGAAGACGATTAGAAAAGAAAAAAGAAGTGGGTAGCGACGCAAAACTGGTTGAGTGTACTTACCAAGATTTTCATGAACTTCTTTCGTTATCTCCTCTGCGTGTTGAATTGGATCTTTTTTAAACATCAGAAAAAATTAAAGGGGTAAAAAGTTAGAAGGGGTTATGGGCTAAACTTCGCCCTTTTAGTATAGCTGATTCTCGGCATTCATTGGAGCAGAAAATTCCACCTTCACTGCAGTTTTCACAACAAATAAAATGACCGTGACAGTCTAGGTTTTCGCAGTTCATGCAACGTTCAGAACTCGTTCCGCAGAGTTTGCATTTGCCGACAACCGTGTGCTGTTCTGGCGAATCGTAGTTTACGACCACCCGACCATCAAAAACATAAAGCGAACCTTTAAATTTTTTGCCTGGATGTTTTTCGAGATAGCGGACAATGCCGCCGTGGAGCTGGTAGACATCCTTGAACCCTTTTTCAATAAGATATGCGCTGGCTTTTTCGCAACGCACGCCGCCAGTGCAGACCGGCACGACGGTTTCATCTTTTAGCTCTGGATGCTCAGCTAAAATTTTCTCAACCGCTTTCGGAATGTCGCGGAAGTTTTCAGCAGGCATGAGAAGTGAATTTTCAAAATGGCCAACAGAATATTCGTAGTCATTTCGCATGTCGATAACCACAAAATCTTTGTCATCTTCATACCATTTCTGAAGTTCGTCTGGTGAAAGATATGTCCCCTTTTTAAAATCACCTGATTCCTTAAATTTGGCCGAACCAGTACCGAGAGTTACAATTTCTGGCCGAACCCTTACAGAAAGCCGTGGAAAGGCCTTACCGGTGCCGATGCTTTCTTTGAAATCAACGTCCATAAAACGTTCGTCGGCCCGCATATGCGCTATATACTTTTGAACATTTTCTTTTTCGCCCTCAACGGTGCCGTTAATTCCCTCTTTTGAAACAATGATTCGACCCTTGAGGTCAAGTTTTTGGCACAATAAAAGCTGATCCTGACGGAGTTTTGCTGGATCCGAGATCGGAACGTATTTGTAATACAGGAGGATAACGTGCACAGTTTTAGTTCAGTTTAGCCCTTTAATATACTGATGTTTATCGAGAATGAAGCCTCGCCAAGTGTTTTCTTAACACTAGTGAATGGACTATTTTTGAACGACAAAAATTCTGATCGGACATTTGAAAGCTCGTTGGCAATCATGTTAAGGCTTTCAGAATCAAGGTTTCCTTTGTTTAGTTGATCGAGGTATATCGATTCTTTGATACTAAGAGACTGAACGTGGATTAAATTACTATTGCAAATATTTACACCACCTTCTGATGAAGTTGAGTTAATATTTTTTGAGCTGATAATAAAATCTGATTTAGCCAGTTTTTGGATGTCACTAATTATTGAATCAGCTACTGCACTAGGAACGGTACCGTTCATTGAAATCGAAGAGTGATTGTTTTGAGGTAGTTGAGAAGTATATTCGTAATTTGAGTTTGAAATTCCTTCGGATGCGCCAGGGTATTTTTTCAAGATGGCAACAATTGCTTTTTCAGCAGAAGCAATGTCGGTGGAAAGAATACTGAAATGAACATTTTTATACTCAAGCGATCTCATTTCTGGAGGCAAAGTACAATCAAACATATCACTTGATACGGTTGGAGCGGTTCGGCTCAATCTTTCATGATCTAATTCAGCAACCTTAAGAGCTTCAGCTGCTCTCCTTTCTTCAGTTTTATAATATTTAGACGCAAAAACAGCGGTTGTTGCAACAGCGATAACAAAAATGATCGAGACAACAAGCAGCCAATTCTTTTGAAAAGTGTTCATTATTTATGGTTAATTATTTATTCCAATCTATTCTAGCATTGGAACGAGGGTTTTATCTATACCGAATAAGCGAAAACGATCAAATGATGATCGTACCCAGTAGCTTCTCCGGAGTTTCATAGTATTAAAAACACCCCAAGCTTTCGCTGTGAGGTGAAATTGTCTACTGTCATATGGACACACGTTTTTTTGTTTTTCGCTTTTTCCTTTTATACGCTCCGAATATCTGACCGCGGCACGACATACTGCAACACGGCTTATATTTTGGATTTTTCCAGAGGCTGATCTTGTGCGTACGAAGGTCACGAAGAAAGCTCCTGTTCGGTAACGGGCACTTCGGGTTTGAACAGGTTAGTTTCACTCTGGCCGGCTTCATCTTCACGTATTTTTTAAAGTCAATTCCATGAAGTTTCAGCACCGTATTGAATATCCCATTTGAGACTTTAAGTAGAGAGGCGACCGAACCAAGCGCCTTATATTTTTCAAGAAGTCCTTCGATCTTCTCCCTTTTTGCAATCTTGGGACTTTTGTACTTTTTGGCCAGATAGTTTAGATGCCAGACGGGAGTCCTTGTAGTTAAATCAATGTTGTTGTCAGCACAAAGATATAACAAACCCTGTCTTGTAATTTTCAAACCATTGGCTCTAATGAAGCCTGTGAGGGTTTCACCGTCTTCAATTACGGCCTTTCGAAGAGTTGGGATGTCAACCTTAGCCCGCTCTGTGTTTTCAGACCGTCTTCTCAAACCAAGTTCAGATCTAGCCAAACCCACGTAATGCGCACTTATGCCAACGTGGTTTGAAATCTCAAAATCCTTCATTCTCTGCCAGTTTTCAAGAATGAAAGCCTTTGCAAGCTTCATACGAACAGTCTTAACGTTGCGAACCATGACAGAAAGTTGCTGTGCAATTTCAGCGTTGGTTTTTGTGCTCATGAGTTCAGCGACAACTTGCGACTGTTCATCAGTCAGTGGCTCTCGAGAAATTTTTGCCAGTCTGTTGTCTGTGGTTTCTGTGACGTCTACTGTGTGACCACGAGTACCAATACACCCCGCGTAGCGAAAGAGCTTGAGCTTACGCCTGGTATTACCGACAACATAAGAGGGAGTCCCTAGGCTCTGAGCCATTTCATCATCGCTCATCTTTTTCCAGTTTTCCTGAATAAAGACAGAGTCGGGAGTAGATACCAACTTGATCTCTGACTGGTTTACTGGCGGATCTACGAAATTAATAGGAGTGGAATCTGTCGCTTCAAGAGATGACAAACCCTTCTCAAATGCAAGGGTAACGACCCTATCCGCCTTCAGACCAGACTTAGTAGCAATTTTTGCTACTCTATCCAAAACCTGACCAGCAATCCTTAGAGTGAACATGCTGTTCTCCTTACGAATAGAACTTTCAAAAAACTAAGCTCTATCAGACATTATGCAAGAAAATAGTGGTTTGTCAAAATTGCTAATTTTGTGGACCCTACCGGATTCGAACCGGTGACCTCCTCATTGCAAATGAGGCGCTCTACCAACTAAGCTAAGGGCCCGTAAGGACACAGTATATTGGAAAATGGCGGGTGTCGCAACAGTATTTAGGCCGCAAATTAGGCCACGGGGCTTGGGTCGTCGTCGCCTATTTTCCGCGCCGCCAAAGAGTGATAAAATTGCCCGATATGAATACAAACAATGAACTTATGAAACAGATCGGTTTCTGGGCGGCAATTGTGGTTGGAATCGGCGCTGTGGTGGCTGGCATGATTTGGTTGGTTTCCATTCAGGCGAAGGCTCCACAAAATGTCGAGGAGTTGGTAATTGAAAATGTCATTGCGCCGGATGATTGGGTAAAAGGCAGTCGAACAGCCAAAGTTACTCTCATTGAATACGGGGATTTTGAATGTCCGGGTTGCGCACAGTATGCTTCCGTTGTAAGTGCTCTCTCCGCAGAGTTTGGCGACAAAATCGCGGTCGTTTATCGACATTTCCCTCTCCCTCAACACACCAACGCTATACCAATGATTTACGTCGCTGAAGCCGCTGGTTTGCAAGGAAAATTCTGGGAGATGAACGATATGATTTTCGCCAACCAAGCAAAGTGGGTTGGTAAAAGCGATGTCAAAAGTATTGTGACTGAATACGCTAAAACTCTCGGTCTTGATGTTACAAAGTTCGTTTCAGATTTTGAATCAACAGATCTTCGCAAAAAAGTTGAAACGATTGTTGAGAAAAATTCCAAAGTCGGCATTACATATACCCCAACTTTCTTCTTAAATGGTAAAAGGATTGCCAACCCGAGAACTTACGCCGATTTCAAAGCAGTGATTGAAACTGCGCTCAACGAGCAAGGCGGATAAAGCGAGTAAAATTAAAAGAAAATGAAAATTTCGAAACCTTTAGTTATTATTTTTCTGGTTTTGGCGGCTGTTGGTTTTCTTGATGCTACATATCTCACCGTCGAACATTACCTTGGTGTGATTCCTCCATGCGTCATTGCTGGCGGCTGTTCAGTGGTTTTAACCAGCGAATGGAGTGTGGTTTATGGCATACCAATCGCCTTGTTGGGCTCAGTCTACTATTTATCTCTGTTAATTCTGGCGGTTATTTATCTAAAAACTCGTTCGACTAGCGAAAATAACGGCTCTGAAACCCTAATAGTTACGGCTTCTTTCACGACCATTATCGGCTTTTTGACTTCAATTTTTCTTGTCGGTCTACAACTCTTTGTCATCAAAGACATCTGCTTCTATTGCATAATTTCTGCAATATCTTCTATTGCTTTGTTTGTTGTCGGAACACTTATCTTGTTGAATTACAGACGAAAAATACAGACGGAAAATCATGAACGGCTTGGTCGGTCAACAGCGAGCGAAATAATGTGATCTAAAAATTCGCCCATAGAAATTCCGGCGACAGAAAGAGCTCTAGGAAAAAGCGAGGCAGAGGTCATGCCAGGCAAAGTGTTTACTTCCAATATATAAATTCCCATTCGGTTTAGGATGAAGTCGGAGCGAGAATAATGACGCAGACCTAGAGCTTTGTGGGCGTCCACGGCGGCTTTTTGAATCAGGCTGGTTTCTGTTTCGCTAAAATTTCCCGGGCAAACTAGTTCGTGTAAATCGTCGCTGTATTTTGATTCGTATGACCAAATGTCGTTTTGGCTTTTATCTGCTCGATTTTTAGAGAGGTCGCGAATTTCAACTGGATGAAGGGCAAAAACTTCCCCACCATCAGAACCTTCAACGACACCGCAAGTTGCTTCCCGGCCTTTTATAAATTCCTCGATTAAAACAGAGTCGGAGTGTTCAAAAGCGTTGATAATGGCCTGGTCTAGTTCTGCTGAAGTACTGACAACGCTAACCCCAAGCGACGAACCAGATGCGGCTGGTTTAACCAAACGCAAATGCGGGTAACTAGTAGCGATTCTTTGCAAAACTGTTGGAGAATATTCACTTCTTTTTACCACCACGTGTTCCGGCGTCATTAGGCCGTGATTTCTAAAAAACTTTTTGGCCAATGGTTTGTTCATACCTATGGCCGAACCAAGCGAGCCAGAACCAGTAAATGGAATGTTATGCGACTCGAGGATTTGCTGAACCCGACCGTCCTCACCATATGTACCATGCAAAGCATTCACCGCCACATCGATATGCGGCAAAATTCTTTCGGCTGGTCGAGCAATACCAGCAGAGTGCCAGTTGCCATTTCGATCAATAAAAATATCCTGGACTTCGTAATTTTCCCTGGATCGAAGGGTGTCGATGATATTTTTGCCGGTTTTTAGCGAAACTTCGTATTCACCAGAAGGACCACCACGCAAAACACCAACCTTAAGTTTTCTTGATTTTTTTTGAGCCTGAGCAGACATTATGCCTACAATTGTACACGATTCCGAACCTTCTTGTGGTATTTAATGGCAAATCTGTGGGCTTCGCTATTAGCTAACAAAATCGCGGCTTCTCTTTTTGTGATTTGGCTTTCCTCACCCAAAATTTCTCGGGGTTTATGTTTTTCATCCTTAACCACCGACACAACAGGAACGCTGATGCCTATTTTTTTCAAAACTTCCGACGCATGATTTATATGAGTTTTGCCACCGTCAACAACAACCAGCGATGGCATAGACCATTCGGGGTGAGAAAACCTCCGGGTCAAAACTTCAGTCAAAGCTTTCAGGTCGTCACTTTTTTCTTGCTGACGAATCTTAAACATTCGATACTCGGCCGGATCAGCCTCCCCATCACGCACAACAACCATTACTCCAACCATCGACGAACCCGAGAAATGAGAAATATCGTAGGCCTCTATTCTGTCCGAATTTCCCTGGCCGGAATCCTTTTCACGATGAATGAGAGCCACGTCCTGAATGTGTCGCAAAGCAAAAACTGTTTTCTTAACCTGACCAGCTTTTTCAAATTGCTTTTGTTTGGCTAAGTCCTTCATTTCTCGCTCAAGCGAAGCTAAAAGAACTTTTTTCTTGCCCTCAAAAAATAGCGTTAAATGCTTGATCGTTTTCTCGTACTCTTTTTTGGTAATTTCTCCTGAACAAACTCCCGGACAAAGACCGATTTGGCGGTTGAAACATGGACGAGGGTGTTGACCCACTGACTCTTTTACTTCTGTTGCGGGTAAACATTTGTCCCGATATGGAAAGATTCGGCGAATGATTTTCATAGCCACTCTAAGAGAACTGCCATTTGGAAATGGTCCGAAAATAGCTCGGTAGGATTCTGGATTTGAATATTTTTTTTCGATTTCTCGACCCCGAATCACTAGCACTCGTGGAAAATCCTCGTTGGTAATCAAAACAAAGTTATAGCTTCGGTCATCCTTTTCTTTTGTGTTGTGAAATGGCTGGTGTTTTTTTATAAGTGCCACTTCGAGAATAAGTGCTTCCAAAACCGAATCCGTGGTCTGGAAATCAACCTTGGTCGCCGCCTCGATCATTTTCAAAACAAGTGGCCCGCGAGTTTCAATTAAATCCTTAGCAAAATAACTTTTCACTCGGTCACGGAGTGAAGTGGCCTTTCCAACATAAAGAATCTTCCTCTTTTTATCCTTGAAAAAATAAACCCCTGGAAGATCCGGCAGTTTTTTTGCTTTTTTAAGAAGCGAAATGTTCATTAGATATTAGACAAGTGACACAAAGATATCGGATACCGCGTCTAACCCTTTTTGAGCGCCCTTTTTAAGTAATAACCCGTGTAGGATTTTTCTGAATTCGCTATGTCTTCTGGCGTACCTTTGGCCACAATCTGTCCGCCGCCGGCACCGCCCTCTGGCCCAATATCGATCACGTAGTCAGCACATTTTATGACATCAATGTTGTGCTCAATAACAATCACCGTATTGCCGCGATCAACGAGCTTGTCGAGAATTTCAATCAGCTTTTTTACATCTTCGTAATGCAAACCGATTGTTGGTTCATCGAGTAGGTAAATAGTTTTCTGAACATGCTGACGATAGAGCTCGGAAGAAATTTTTACACGCTGAGCCTCGCCACCAGAAAGAGTGGTCGCCGACTGACCGAGCTCAAGGTATCCAAGCCCAACTTCATCCATGGTTTTGAGGCGATCGTGAACAGCTGGAATATCTTTAAAAAACTCAAGCGCCTCTTCGACGGTCATTTTCAGCACATCGTGAATGTTTTTCTTTTTATATTTAACTTCAAGCGTATCTTTCATGAAGCGTTTGCCGTTACAGACGTCGCATGGCACATAGACCGTCGGCAAGAAATGCATTTCAACTTCAATCATTCCGTTTCCCTGACAGGTTTCGCATCGGCCGCCACGAACGTTAAATGAAAAACGATTGGCTTTCCAACCACGAACTCTGGACTCGCTGGTTTCGGCAAAAAGCTCACGGATGAAGGTCCAAGCGCCAGTGTAAGTCGCTGGATTTGAGCGCGGAGTTCGACCAATCGGTGACTGGTCTATTAAAATCGTCCGACCAACGTATTCGGTGCCAGTGAAACTACTGCAGTTAAAAGTTTCTGCCGAACGATATCGTCTTTCAAGTCGGGACTGAAGATTTTTGTGAACAATTTCGTACATAAAGGACGACTTGCCGGATCCAGAAACGCCAGTTATCGCCACCATTTTACCAAGCGGAATGTCGGCATTAAGATTTTTGATATTAAAAACATTACCGCTTCGAATAGACAAAGCACCAGCGTTTTTGTCTCGACGTTTTTCTGGCACCTCAACTTTTTTGTCTCCGCGCAGATAGTCGAGTGTCAGCGAGCCAGAATCATTTTTCTTAGCCGTCAAAAGTTTTTCCAAATCATCAGCCACCACAACTTCCCCACCATGAATTCCCGCCCCCGGGCCAATGTCGACAAGATAATCTGAAGAGAAAATCGTGTCTTCGTCGTGCTCAACGACTAAAATCGTGTTGCCTAGATCCCGCAGGTTGTGCAGGGTTTTCAAAAGCCGATCGTTGTCTCTTGAGTGAAGACCGATTGTCGGCTCATCGAGCACATACAGAGCACCAACGAGGCCCGACCCAAGCTGAGACGCCAAACGGATACGCTGAGCCTCACCGCCAGACAAAGTATGGGCTCGCCGATCCAACGATAAATATTCAATACCGACGTTAACCATGAAATCGAGTCGGGATTCGATTTCGCGCAAAATAACTTTCGAAATACTTTTTTCTCTAGCCGTGATTTTTATTTTCTTGAGGAAATCGTTGCAGTCATGAATAGACATCGACACAAAATCGACGATATTTTTGCCACCAACTAAAACATGCAAGGCCTCTTCACGCAGACGCGCTCCTTTACATTTTGGACAAGAATCCTTTCCAAAAAAATGCAGGGTACCAAGGCCATGACATTCAGGACAAGCACCATACGGTGAGTTAAAAGAAAAAAGTCGTGGCTCAATTTCCGGATATGAGTAACCGTCACGAGGACAAGAAAATTTCGAAGACATGGTGAACGTTTCCTCTTTCTCATCCGCGTCGCCCCCTTCTTCCTTATTGGTTTTTTTGACCGATTTCTTTGGATTAAGAACGTTAAACGAAATTCTGACCAAGCCATCCGATTCATTCAGGGTTCGCTCCAAAGATTCACTTAGGCGTTCAAAAGCGCCACTTTTTGGATTTTTGAAGTCGTAAATATTGATTTGATCAACCAGAACGTCAATGCTATGAGTTTTATTGCGGGAAAGAATGATTTGCTCGCGAAGTTTCTTGCGTTCGCCGTCAACAACGACATCAGAAAAACCCTTACCGAGCAGGTCGTAAAGAAGTTGGTAGTACTCACCCTTTCTACCTCGAACAAGCGGGGCAAAAAGCTCGACATAGATCGGGAAATTCATCGGTCGGTCACTTTCTTTTGGTGCCGTTTTCAGCCGGGCATTTATTTTTTCAATTATAAAATTCTTGATCTCATCATTCGACAAACGCTCGATTTCATTTCCACAAACCAAACAGTGTGGCCGACCAATGCGAGCATATAGAATTCGCAAATAGTCGTAGATTTCTGTTATGGTCGCTACCGTTGAACGAGGGTTGTTTGACCGAGATTTTTGGTCGATTGAAATAGCCGGTGAAAGACCGACAATTTCATCTACGTCAGGCTTTTGCATTTGGCGCAAAAACTGTCTGGCATATGACGACAAAGATTCAACATACCGTCGCTGACCTTCGGCAAAAATCGTATCAAAAGCTAATGAAGACTTACCGGAGCCAGAAAGTCCAGTAAAAGCAATCATTTTATTGCGCGGCATCTCAACCGTAATGTTTTTAAGGTTGTGGGTCCGAGCGCCTCGAACGATGATTTTCTCGTCCTGCCGACCAGATCGGCCGGAATCCCGGTTTGCGGCGCCGTTGTTTGTTTCTTTTGAGTTTTTATCCATCAATAAATTAATATAGATATATTCTGTATAAGCTATGAAAGCGGCACCATACGCACAAAACCCCTTGGCTTTCGTCTAAGGGTATAACTATCGTACCAGGATTTGGGGCCACTAGCTACTTCTTACCTTCAGCTAGAACATTTTGAAGTTCGCGAACCAAGTCGTCCAAAACGATACTTGCCTTAACGAGAAACCGGGCGGCGCCGAGCTTTTTAGCTCTTTCAATTTCATTATTTTGAGAAAAGTTGGAGAGGAAAATAACCGGAATGCTTTTGATTCGATCGTCAGATTTAATTTTTTCCAAAACATCGAAACCACTAATACCTGGCAATAGAATGTCGAGAATAATTATGTCTGGAGTTTCTTTTTCCAAAACCTGCAATGCCTCTTCACCGGTTCGGGCGTAAAGCAGTCGGCATCCTTGACCACCTAATTTTCTAGAGATTAGATCGCTTAGGAATTGATCGTCCTCGACCCACATAACCTTTTTTCCGGCCAAGGCGTTGGTCGCATCGTCGTTTTTCTTTGGCTTGCTGAGCTGAGTGTTGACCTTAACGACAAACTCATCGAGATTAAGCTGAGATTTTACCAAATAGTCTTTGACTCCGAGGTTCAGAGCGTTTTTGATTTCAGAAAGATCACCGGAACGAGAAATAATGATGGTTGGAATTTCGGCCAAACCTTTGTCGTTTTGTTTGTCTTTAAGAAGAGAAAGTGGATCGGTGCTAGTTAGCTCCATGTCGAGTACAACCAAATCCGGCTTCGCTAGGTGAATTTGCTCAAGAGCGACAACGCCGCTGTGAACAATTAAAACCTCATGACCAGCGTCTTTTAGCTTTTGCTCGATGATATTCCCTAGGAAATTATCTTGCTCGACAAGTAGAATTTTTTTCATTGTTTTGAGTTTTGTGAGTTTATTACTTTAAAATTATACCACCATTCAATGTTTCAATGGCAAGGTGATGTGGAAGGTTGTACCTTTCCCCTCTTCGCTTTCAAAAGTCATGTCGCCACCGTGACGAGTGATGATGGTTTTAACGATAAAAAGACCGAGGCCAGAGCCCTCTGGGTCAAGCGCCTTGGCGTTGTCGGCCCGAAAGAAACGATTAAAGATATTTGACTGCTGATCCTTTGGAATTCCAATGCCGTTGTCGGAGACCGTAACATTCATGGTGTTTGGATCCTTTAGTTTGAAATCGATAGTGATAGTACCACCAGATTTTGTATATTTTAGAGAATTTTCAATAAGGTTTTGAAAAACCGCTCGCATTTTCTGTGGATCAATAGAAACCTTTGGTAGATTTTCTTCTTTTGTTATGACCAAACCAACATTTCGACGCTTCGATTCATTTCCAACTTCATCAATGATGTTGTTAACGAGGTCAACGATGTCGATATCAAGAAAAGAAAAACCCATGGCGCCGGATTCAATTCGGTCAACACCAAGCATGTCGCGTATCAAATTAATAATTCGCTCGTTGTATTCATAAGCCTTCATAAGAAGCGCTCTCTGTTCGGTGGTCAAAGGACCAACGTCGTTGGTTTTCAGCAAGGTGTCCAGTGTCCATTTAATAGCCGAAAGCGGCGTACGCAACTGATGCGAAACGGTCGAAACGAATTCTGATTTATCTTTATTTAGCTGTTCGAAACGCTCGTTTTGCTTTGTTAAGTCCAGATCCTTGCGAACTAACTGACGAGCATAGCTGTTGTAAGCCTCGTTTAGAAGTCGAAGGCGTTCGGCCTGGAGCTGAGCTCGACGACGACCCTCCGAGAGTTGTTCCTCGCGATTTTTAATAACCGAAGTCAGGTAACCCGCCAAGGCGCCAACAATAAAATAAATGGCGGTGGTGGTGATCGTCGAAGTCAGAGTAACCAAAAACTGATCCCAAGACATCACTCCATCGCCAGGGTAACCAGGAATGTTCTCGAGAAGGTGGTAATACTCGAGCACAACCATACTGTTTATAAAAAAACCGGAAACAAAAGCAATAATGAGAGAACCAACAACATCGAAGAGAATAATCGACGAAACGATAGGAATAAAGAAGAAAATCGGCGCGACACTTTCGGCACCGCCTGACAAATGAAGAATTATAGTGAAAAACAGTAGCTCGGAGCAGATCTGACTGATCGCCACGATGTTCAGATACTGACTTTTGTTATGCGATTCAATGTAGCTGACGAGTTTATAAAAAACCACGTTCATTAAGATGAACGAGAAAAAAAGGAAAAGCATCGTCGGCACCGGGAAAAAGTTTTTTCCCAATGGATCGAGCTTTGAAAGCAGGCCCATAGCAAAAAGCGTCGGCGCATAAAACCAACGGGCCTTAATCATCCACCGATTGGCTTCAAATTTGTTTTGATGAACTAATTTCACGACGTTTCTTTTGTGAAATTATAACATGTGGTTTTTAGGATTTACCCACCACACTATCCCCGATTTCGTCTATTCTTCTGTTTTCTTTAATTAATCTTAATAAAAACTTGATTACGTACTCACTATGATCTATAGCACGAATAAAATCGATGGTCTATATTTTTCTGGATGAATCTGGCGATTTGGGCTTTAATTTTAAAAAGAAGAAAACTTCGAGGTATTTTATTATTACTGCCCTATTAACAAAAAATAAGACTCAGCTGGAGAAAATAGTTAAGAAAATATTTAGGGACCTTGCTCCGAATGAAATTAAAACCCGCGGTGGAACATTGCACGCTCACAAAGAAAGTCCGAAAACAAGGCAAAAATTACTCGGATTATTTCACAATCAAACGGGTACAAATATTGCTGTTATTTATATAAAGAAACAGATAGCTCACACAAACTTATTCAAGAAAAAACATCATTTATATTCTCAAATTATAAATGAATTGCTCAGTAGAATATGTGAGAAAGAACTAATACCAAAAAATGAGATACTTCACATTTACGCTTCAAGAAGAGAGACCAACCGATCTCTGAATACTCACTTTTCCTCCTATCTTAAAAAGGAGTTAGAAACCCATTATAAAATAAGTGCTGAGATTTGTGTTCTTTCACCGTCGGCTGAAAAGGGTCTGCAGGTTGCTGATATGATCTCCTGGTCAATTTTCAGAAAATATGAACACGGTGACATAACTTACTACGAGACCATAGCAAAGGAAATTATTGAGGAAAATCAATTACACCCGTAGGAAAAGCAAAACCTCGAACGCTATTTTAGAGGAACCATACGGAGCCCCACGTTCGAGGAATTACTTGCTTATTGGAGAGTGTACACGAAACTGCAATAAAATCAAGTCGACAAAGCTTATTTCTTATTTTGATATAAGCGTTCCAACTCCGCGATCTCATCGCGTAAAATCGCCGCGGTTTCGAAGTCGAGGATTTTTACGGCATTAGACATTTGAAGCTTTTTTTCTTTGAGCAAACCTTTTGGTTTCTTTTTGAAAATTTGAGCGTCGATGGCGAGCAGATTCTGGACAGCCTTTGAATGTTCGCTTCGCATACTTTCTGAAATATCTCGAATCGCCTTGCTAATCGTTTTCGGAGTAATGCCGTGTTTTTTATTGTATTCGAGTTGAAGGGTTCGGCGGCGGTTGGTTTCGCCTATCGCTCGTTCCATCGAGCCAGTTACACGGTCGGCGTAAAGCACGACTTCACCCTCGATATTTCGAGCGGCGCGGCCGATAATCTGTATTAGCGACGTTTCTGAACGCAAAAAACCTTCCTTATCAGCGTCGAGGATGCCGATGAAAGCCAATTCGGGCAAATCGAGACCTTCTCGAAGCAGGTTGACGCCAACAAGCACGTCGAACTCGCCACGGCGGAAACGAGTCAAAATTTCTATGCGCTCGATGGTCAAAATGTCACTATGTAAATATTCCGCTTTGATTTTTCGCTCTTTCAAAAACTCGCTCAGATCTTCCGCCATTTTTTTGGTCAGAGTGGTTGCAACCGCTCGATGCCCGCGTTTTATAAAATCTTCGGCTTTTTCTATGAAGTCCTGAACTTGGCCTTTGTAGGCGTTTTTCCCACCAGAGGCGCCGACCGAGCTCGCCATCACCGGCAACACGGTAATTTTCGGATCAATCAAACCAGTCGGGCGAATCACCTGCTCGACAACATTTTCGCTATGCTCTGCTTCATATTTTCCCGGCGTCGCAGAAGTGTAAATCACCTGCCCGACTCGTTCCTCAAATTCATTGAACTTCAAGGGGCGGTTGTCTCGGGCTGACGGCAAACGAAAACCGTGATCAATGAGGGTTTTCTTTCGAGCCGCATCGCCGTTATACATACCACCAATTTGCGGCACGGTGACATGCGATTCATCAATGATTGTCAGGAAATCCGGCGAACCGTCGGCTTTATGCGGAAAATATGAGAGTAAAGAATCTGGCGCATCA
Organism: uncultured Candidatus Saccharibacteria bacterium; assembly: GCA_964390475.1. Taxonomy (GTDB): domain Bacteria; phylum Patescibacteriota; class Minisyncoccia; order Phycocordibacterales; family DATGWK01; genus JAHFLV01. The sequence continues at coordinate 22,415 of CAYMIB010000002.1, forward strand.
CCAGCGATCCGTCCAGAAAAATGACGCGAATAATTTTCGATTCCACTGCAATAGCCAATTTCGCGGATCAGAGCTAGATCATACCGAGTGCGACGCTTGAGACGTTCGTGTTCGAGCACCTTGCCTTCTTTTTTAAAAAGTTTGAGCTGTTCTTCGAGTTCAGACTCGATCGTTTTAAGCGCATGTTCCACTTGCTCAGGGTTGGTAATGAAATGCTTTGCTGGAAAAAGAAAGAAAACTTTTACATCTTCCAAAATAGTGCCCGAAACACCCTCAATTTTTTTAATGCTCACAATCTCATCGCCGTTTTTTCCAGTCCCGAGCTCGAGTCGATACACCACTTTTTCGTTGACAGGCATGATTTCGATCGAATTGCCCACCGCTCGGAATAAACCAGGGGTCAAGTCGGCATTGGTTCGTTCAAAATGAAGACCAATGAGAGCACGCATAAAATCGCCGCGATAGATTCCCTGCCCGCGCTCGATTCGCATATTTACTTTTTCGTACTCCACTGGACTACCAAGGCCATAAATACACGACACCGAAGCAACAATGATCACATCCTTCCTAGTGAGCAAAGCTTGAGTCGACGCGTGCCGAAGGCGGTCGATTTCTTCATTTATCTGTGCTTCCTTCTCTATATATGTATCCGTCACCGGCATATAGGCTTCCGGCTGATAATAGTCGTAGTAGGAAACAAAATAATGCACGGCGTTGTTAGGGAAAAATTCGCGATATTCCTGGGCAAGCTGAGCGGCCAGAGTTTTGTTGTGGGCAATAACCAGCGTCGGTTTGCCGGCGTTTGCAATGACATTGGCCACCGTAAACGTTTTTCCCGAGCCAGTTACGCCAAAAAGCGTCTGATGCTGCAGACCTTTTTTGAGTCCGTCAGTTAGACCTTGGATCGCCTTAGGCTGATCACCGGCCGGGGCGAATTCGGATTTGAGGTTAAAGAGGGACATTACGGTAGTTATAGCATAATCACGATAAAAATTTTAGAGAAATTAAAAAAACGCGGAGTGTCCGAAGACCCCCGCGTCTGTAGAAGAGAAAAGAACAACTAACTAGACAGAACCCTACGAAACTGAACACCAGAAACGCCCACAAAGCCTTTCAGCAATGTGAGCCTGTACTCGACCCGAGATCACTGAACAGTACTGCACGATACCACGCATCACATGGCGATAATCGAATAGTGCGAGACGTTTTTCAACGCCCTGCACTCTGAACTACAACGAACAAAAGAGGACTTGGCGACACAGTACAATGCGCCAGTAAATCGAACTCAAATGTACACGAAAGGCCTTTCGGCTTCTCGTGTCGGCACAGAAGATCACAGGAGGCCACCGAACTACAGGTCACGACGCTACAGAGAACCTAACTGGACTCAATCAGAAACGCACCAAGGACCTTCCGGCCTCCGGTGCCTGTACCAATCAATACTGTACCTAACAGTACACGACACCAGGTCACTAGAATTACAAGTGCACAGAAGCCCTTTCGGATTTCTGTGCCGATAGAGAACCGGACCTTAGGGTGCTCTAGAATACAGAACTCCACGGGACAGCACTTAACCTAAAATTGCACAGAGTGATCGAAAGATTACTCTGTGCCTAAAGTACACCATACTGTACTCAGCGACACAGAGCGGCAGAGTACAAAAGTGAACCATGTGTCCGGCTACAAATTAGAGAAGCAGCTTCTCTGCATCCTTCACCGCGGCGTCAAACGTCAGGTCGCCCATGTAGACTTGCTGAAGATGTTTGGGCAGTGAAGCGAAGACGTGGCGACGGAACTGTTGGGAAATGAAGAACGTGACGCCAACATCGGAGCGGCTCCGAATGTTGCGTCCACGAACCTGAAGCGCTTGTTGCATTGCCCGCTGACCCCAGATCGCCCAGCGCTGACCTCCCCACCGATCCTCCTCGAACTGAGTTCCAGGATCACGAGGGTTTGGATAACTTGGACGAAGAAAAAAGATGACGGGCGCCATCTGCCTTGGAAGATCAATTCCCTCGGCGTAGTTGGCGGCGGTACCAACCAAAGTACTTCCTTCACCCTGCTTGAAGATGTTGGCAGCTTCCTTGGCTGTTACACCGTTGCCGTAGCTGATTACCTCGAGACCCTCTTCTGCGGCCATCCGCAAAAAACGATCTCGTTCATCATTTGAAACGACAACCACCAACGAACGTAGCCCCTTGTCGGCAAACTGCTTGCATGAACGTGCAATCTGACGCAACGTTTTTGGCAGATCCCGATCGCTCCGCGTATTTCTTGCGAGGTTTGGCGTGTCGGTTGGCATGTAGACCCTTGTATTGCTGGCTGGGAAATTCGAATCGAGAGACAGGAACGGATCCTTGATCCCCGTTTCGAACCCAAAGATCTCAGGGTTGCCAATCGTTGCCGACAGCGACACCCGGTTCTTAGGCAAAATCATTTTGATGAGCGGCACTACGTAGTAGCACCGCACCACCAACTTGGTTTGGAACCGACCTTCTGAGACACGTTCCCTTCTCTGGAATGCGCAGGTGTAGTTGAGTGCCTTCCTTTCTTCGGTTGGCACTGAATACTCAAGCGTTGAGATGTACCGCCTGAGATCTCTCACGAGAGTCTCGAGCTTTTTCAATGTGACACGATCCTCACGTGGATCGATCTTGCCCTTTTTCACAGCATCTCTGATAGCAACAGCAAGCTCTTTCACATCGATTTCCCGGAGGATTTCGATGAGTTGAAGAACTTGTGCTGGCTTGAGAAGCGCTGCTTCACCAACTGCCATGCGACCAGCGATTGAAATCATCTTTCGCCTGAATGTCCTCAGGACTCTTGCGACCTTTGGGGCAACTGACGTCAGAATTTCTTCTGATCGCTTGAGGTGTAGATCAGTAATGTCGTAGGAAAGAGAGTTGCGGACGACGTTTGCCAACTGATGCGCCTCGTCGATCACCACACCTTGAGTATTGAACTCCTTTGAAAACAAGTGGGTGAAGAGAAAGAAGGACATCGTTGAGAGCACAAGCCGTGCTTTCTTTGCCTTATACTTTTGCTGAAGATACGGGCAAGCCGTTGCTCCCTTCACATGAGTCTCGCCCGTTTCTTGGTCTACCCGATGCGGGCAGTCCTGAAGAAATGAACACGGAATCTGATCGGCACGAGGATTTTCTGGATCATCGACAAGTGTTTCAAGCGTTTCCGATGAAACTCTCGGCTCGTTCCGGTAATACAAGCACGGATGCTCATTTCGTCCCAAAGCAACTGGCAGATCCGGAAACTCTATCCGAATCTGATCCAAAATCGTCTTGGTCGGCGTAATGATGAACACCGTACCGTCTGTCTGCGTTCGCATGTAGTTTGCGATCGCAAATTCCACAGCCGTTTTTCCTGTCCCTGTCGGCGCCTCGATGATTGCAGAGCCATGCTCCGCGTAAAACTCGAGCATGTCGTTTTGCACAACTCGTGGCTCACGATACACCGCCGTGCTTGGAAAGTGCGTTTTAAGCACTGGCAAGCTGATGGTCTTTTGGCCCATTATGGACCTCCTTTCGATGTTACGATGTTACTTTAACGCTCAAACATTAAACAAAAAAACAGAACTGAAACGCACACGATGCGTTTTTTTGTCAAAAAGCTTAAATTACCTCCGGGCGCGAGAATATCACATTTATTTTAATTTGTAAAGCATTGGTCGCACGTCTCGCTAGCATAAAAAATGCCAGCAAATCTTTCGAAATGCTGGCCTGCACTATAGGAAACTGCACAATACGTAACATTACCTCACTCTACTTCGATCAAATTGTCGGTTGCAGATTTCTCAGCAACCGACCAGTAGACCAGAAAAACTTACGGGACATTACCATGGTGTACGATACCCCACAGTATGAAGTGTCGATCGAGTTTTTCAACCCGACCGACCCGCGCAGAACAATACCCTGCCGGACCGTAGACTTGTTAACTGAACCACGGGGCTTGTTCGATATTAGAATAACACGCCAGATTTGGCTTGTAAAGTAAAAGCCGAGGGTTGGGTACCTCGGCGAGTAGAACACGGAGCTGAAGGCAAGGGCACGTTAGAAAGGTTGACCCTACGACACTGAACCGGAAGTGTTGGCTTTGTGTTCCCACAAAACTAACCTATAGAGAACTGAACATAACTCGAGTGTAGGATACCTAGCTGGACTCTAATGAAATTGTCAGTTCGACCTTTCGACCAAACTGACCTATAGGAAAGGAAACGCGAGATCACAACGCTGGACAGTACTCCACCTGACGCTACTCAACATTACTCAACTAAAATTGTCATCCGGATTTTTCAACCCAGATGACCCATAGAATGCAGTACACCACCGCACGGCACCTCACACCACTTGAGGCTACTCAACATTACTGAACCCAAGTTCCAAAAGGATAATAACACGGAATATAATTTTTGTAAAATAAAAGCCGAGGGTTGATTACCTCGGCGTACACTGTGGTCGACTTCGCATGACGATACGAAACTAGACACGAACAAACTTGAAGTGTTGGCTGACCTTTTCAAGTCCGCCAACGAGCAGTGCGACAAACATTACTATAGTGCACAACACAATACAGTGCGCTATTTACCAGGTGGTCAAAAGTGTCAGTCGAGCCTTTCGGTCCAACTGACCCAAACATCACGTTAGGAGAGAGTGCCTTACTGCACAATACCTAGCCTGACAAGACCAGACAAATCGTCAGCGAGATCTTTGAACCTCGCTGACCCATACAGCAGTTTACTATTCCTTACTAGACTGAGCTATGCTCTAGAACAGTGAACCGCGTTTATCTATTACAATATCTCAACCGATTTTTTCAAACCGGTCGAGCCTTAGAATACCGTGATGTAGAAGACAGGAGACTACGTCGCCATACTCGACCTGAGTCTACCCGACGGTGAAAATTTGTCAGTCCAGTTTTCACCAAACTGACCGAAAGTGGAGAACACTTAGGTATACGGCACAATACCGTACGATACCCTGGCGAACTAAAACGTCAGTTCAACCTTCCGGCTAGACTGACCTACAGATAACTGAACCTGACTCGAACGCAGGTTACCTAGCTGGACTCTAATGAAATTGTCAGTTCGACCTTTCGACCAAACTGACCGATAGAAAACTCAACTTGGCGGAACAAAACTGGACGCAACTAGAATTGTCATCCGGATTTTTCAACCCAGATGACCAGTACTGCTCAGTAGCCAACTGCGCGGGACTCAACCTTGCAATACTCTATCCGAATGCATAATAACATGAATTATTTTTTTGTAAAATAAAAACCGAGGGTTGGTTACCTCGGCGAAAAGCTAAGTGCCAATCACTTCTTTCGAAGAGAATGGCCCATACACAGCGGTACCGCACGCCAGGCCACCTGACCTTACAGTGGTACACGAAGCTGAAATTGCTAGTCGAACTTTTCAGTTCGACTAGCCGGTACAAGACTCATGAGTACACGACCGAAGTCAACAGAACACTACCGGAAATGTCAGCGTCACCTCTCGGCGAAACTGACCTACAGAGGAGTCAACACTGGGTTGCTGCACAAAACTCTACCTAACACTGCTACACGAAAGGACAAAATGTCGAACTTGTGTTTCCACAAGATCGACCCTCAGAACACAAAGCCAGACTGGACAGAGCAACACACCACTAAACCATGTTATAAAAGCTGTCTAGCAAGACAATAACACAAATTATTTTTTTGTAAAGAAAAACCGGCCACTTGGACCGGTTTGTGCTGTGACTCAGAGATTCACTCGAACAAATAGAAGAGCTCTCCCTTCACGAGATCCTTCTCCTCAACCTCAATTTTCCCCTCAATCTCCTTAAGGATTTCTTTCCAATTCTCGGTGTTCTCACCAGTCCGGTATGTGAATCTCTCAGCAATAGACTCACACCGTCCACCACCCTCTTGCCTTTGGCAGAGAATTCTGTCGGCCTCTTCCCGATTTTCAGCCAGAATCACGTAGCTGGTCAAGCCTGGTCCTGTGTAAATGTACGCCTTCAATTCCATGACTTTCCCCTTCGTTTGTGTGTTTGGATCTTTTCTCAGAGTATCATAAATATAAATACTTGTCAAATGGACCATTCATAATAAAAAAGTCGAGGATTGGTTACCTCGACGCGCACCAGGGTAAAGACTAGGCTACGAAACAAAACGGAACACTACTTTGCGAAATTGAAATTATTAGCTGAGCCTTTCGACCCAGCTAATCTACAGAGGAACAGACTGAGGTTAACGGTGCGATACGTTACCGTACGCCGCCTTAGACCAAATTGTCAATCTCGCCTTTCAGCCAGACTGACCCGGAGAGTACTACAGTCAACAGCGGTAGACGGTAGATCACTGCACGTGAGTGAAGAACATCACGATCCGCACTCACTATAACACGAATATCGTTTTTGTAAAATAAAAGCCAAGGGTTGGGTACCTCGGCGAGTAGGAAGGTGGACACCAGAAGACGATGCGAAACACAACAGTAAAACACTGAACTTTATTTTTTTGAATTGTCAGCCCAGTTTTTCAACCGGACTGACCCGCAGACAACTACACAGCAGTAGAGTACACGTCACATCACGCAACTCGACCGTGCAAAACGTAACCTCAATTACTTTTCTTCAAAGACAATAACATGGATTTATATTTTGTAAAATAAAAGCCAAGGATTGGTTACCTTGGCGTAGAGTGGAGTACACAGAACGACACTGAAGAGTGCAAGAGGATACCGCACACCACGTCACCTCAGACCACGCTAAAGCGTCAGCTCGATTTTTCAATCAAGCTGACCCGTACCTGGGAATACAACAGCTTGCTGGACGAGAGACTAGCGTACACTACTGGACCAAAGCGTCAGCTTAGTTTTTCAACCAGGCTGACCAGCACGGAAGTCCGGCCCACGAGACATGGCTAGACACCACTTCAAATTGTCGGCATCACCTTTCGGTGTAACCGACCGGCACAGAACTCTGCCGTAGCTTACAGGGCTATACGTAACAGAGCCACAGACAAAATTAAATTGTCGACCGTGTGTTTCCACAAGATCGACCCTTAGCACAGCACAGTTAACGGCAGAACACGGCAGTTCACGGCACTTGAGTGTAGATCAAAGTGTTAGCCCAGCATTTCTACCGGGTTAACCAGCAGTGTACATCACCGCACATTACCAAAGACGACGTCACGCTACGAAACCTCACTTCAAAATTGTTGGCACCGCGTCTCCGCGATGCCAACCCATAGAGCACCGGACGCGACCTGGCGATACCTAACAATACCTTGGGTGACAATACCCTGGGTGACTGTACCCAACTTAGATCGATCCTCACAAAATCTACTATCATGTTGACACGAAGTCAACCGTATGTTAAGTTTCGCCCGGACTCAAGAGTGAGGGCGTTGTGCCGCTCGCCTGAGATTTCTTTCAAGGGCTTGAAAAAGCCACAGTACGGAGAAAGACCATGAAGCGTTTGCTGATCACGTGTGTTGGTGCGTATCCCATCATGATGGACCCGATGACTGATGAAGTGCTCGACAGCCTCGCAACAGGCGTCCGTGTTCAGATCCAGAAGGATCTGTCTCATGCCGATGTCGCTCGCAAGAAGATCTACCGCGAGAATGGCGACAAGGATGGTCGGATCGGCCTGCCGACCGAAATGCTTTTCGCGGCATTGGTTGCGGCAGGTCGCAAGGTTTCCTACCGAGGCAAAACCAATATCTCGACCGCTGAAACCTCCATGTTGCCCGGCCTGCTCACGATCAACGAGGACTTCCTGCCGTTCCCAATTCCGGACGGCGCGACCGAGCCGAAGTGGACGGTCGACAAGCGGCGTGGACGTCTGGAGAACGGTACGGCTGTGTGCTTGCGTCGTCCCAAGTTCGCCGACTGGGGTTTCGAGGTCACCATTGACTTCGATGACAAGGAGATCAGCGAGGGCAAGGTTCGAGAACTCTTCAACATCGCCGGCCGGTTCTGCGGACTCGGATCTTTCCGACCGAGCTGCAAGGGTCCGTTTGGTCGGTTCGCGGTCCAGAAACTCGCCGACATCACGCCCACCGAATGGGCGAATGAGCCGGCTGAGGAAATCGAAGAGGGCGACGACACTGACCAGACTGGCGGCGAAGAGCGCCGGACTGGCAACAGTCATGGCAGGACCGGGACCAGGAACGGCGCGCTCGCGGGAGCTTGAACCGGCAACTGACGTTCTTCAGAAGGCAATGTTGTTTTGTAGTGCATAGTAAACAGCAGTTGCGTCATGCGCGTTTCTGTTCACTATCGCGGGCGTCCTGAAAAGGGCGCCCGTTTTTCTTTACTAAATCGAAATTTGTGTTATCTTGGCGTTTGGACTCAAGTAGACTAGTGTTCCGTTGAGTACAGCAGGCTTGAGTATGGATCAGTTCTCTTTTCCGCGGGTCAGTCCGGTTGAAAAACTGGGCTGACGATTAGACCTCAGTTTTGTGTTCCACAGTTCGCTCGTGTGACGTGATGTCCATTTAAGTTCCGTTTTCTGTCCGCCAGGGTATCCAATCCCTGGCTTTTATTTTCTTACACTAGATACTTTCCCAAAAACCCCCCCTTAAACTCCGCGAACTTCCCTTCTAAAATCGCTTGGCGCATGTTTTCTACCAAATGCACGATGAAATAAAGGTTATGAATGGTCGCCAGCGTCGCGGCCAACATTTCATCGGCCCGAAACAAGTGTGATAGATAAGCTCTGGTGTAATTTTTGCAGGTATAGCATTCGCAGTCGGCGTCAGGCCGAGAAAAATCACGGACATACTTTGCATTGGTGAGATTAATTTTTCCGCTCGCGGTGTACAGTCCACCGTTTCGAGCGACTCTGGTCGGCGCGACGCAGTCAAAAAGATCAACACCGTTTTCGACACCCATAAAAAGATCTTCTGGCTCGCCTATGCCGAGCAAATGTCGTGGTTTTTCTTTTGGTAAAATTTCGTTCACCCACTGTACGGCCGTGATCATGTCTTCTTTGGCAAAAGAACCACCGATGCCGAAGCCATCGAAACTCTGACCAGAAGCTGGGCCGCGCATGTCGGCAATCGCCTGGGCGCTTTCTTTACGCAAAATCTCCGAACGGCCGCCCTGAACAATTCCAAAAAGAGCAATTGGCGGTTTGTCTGCGGCCGCCCGCTCGGCCGAAAGTTTTTGGTGATGTTCAAGCGACCGCTTCGCCCAGCGATGAGTGCGATCGAGAGCTTCGCGTTGATAATGATTCGATTCGTGTGGCGAAGTACATTCATCAAAAGCAAAAATTATGTCGGCGCCGAGATTGTGCTGAATTTCCATCGACTTTTCCGGCGTGAAGTAATGCGCACTGCCGTCGAGATGCGACCGAAATGTCACACCGTTTGGATCAATCGAAGCGATTTTTGGTTTCTCCTCACTGTCGCGACCATTTCCACCACCAACACTTCCTTCAGTTCGTTCGGCAAGCTGTAGTTCTTCGTCGCCCTCCACTGCATGACCTTTTACAATTTTGCTAATCCCCTTTCCATACGCCGCACCAAGAGAGAAAACCTGAAAACCGCCAGAGTCGGTCATGGTCGGCCCTGGCCAATTCATAAATTTCTGCAAACCTCCAGCGTCACGAACGAGTTCATCGCCCGGCTGAAGAAAAAGGTGGTATGTGTTGGCCAAAACAACCTGCGCACCGGTCTCGCGAATTTGCTCAGGGGTAAGCGACTTGATAGTGGCCTTAGTAGCCACGGGGACAAAAGCCGGGGTCAAAATAGTGCCGTGGGGAGTTATAAGTTCGCCCGCACGAGCTCTCGTGCCAGGCAACTCGGCTTTTATATTGAAAACAAAAGGTTTTTTCACCTACCCATAATGATGTAAAAGAGGAACCTTGTCAAAATTACAAATGTATGGTAAATATTGGGTAGATTGATCTTTAATAGGGATATTAAAAGCACCCTTGCTGATCAGTCTTTGTTTAGGTTCTTTTTTTGAAAATAAATCAAAATTCAAAGAACCTTGTTTGTAAAAAATAAAGACGGAAAACCTGACATCCAAATAGCTCGTGTTCGATCGATGGATGCGCGCGTGCGTGTCCGAGCCAGACAAACCCCTAACCGAGCCCCGACCGCTGGGGCGAGGAGGCCCCCATGTTCCCCAAGATCAGTGAACGTACCGCAGACTTCGTGTATGCGGAATCGTCCCGAGGTGACGCAGAAGCAAGAAAAACCCGCGTCCTGGACGAGCTTCTACGGATCGCTACACTGAATCCAGTGCTAGCCAATTTTCTGGTAGATGTCGGTTTGATCCCGACCTACAGAAGACACCCTTCAGTAGTTCTTCACATCAATGGCTACGCTGTCGACATCTACAGGCTTGTCGAGGAAGAATGCAGGCAACAAGGATTGCGAATGCCCATTGTCGGTGGAGAAATCGGAGCGCCGATTCAGGCGGAATTCCGCAGAGGTCATCGCAAGTTCATAAGCGACGGCATTCTGACGCTTCTCCAAGAAAATCCGATCATCGTTGGCATTTCCAAAGATTGGATCATGCCATACGACGCAAAAGGTAACCATGACGCGATCCGAAAGGTCATGGACACCGGCTATCTCTTCTTTTGCTTCTTGAAACGTCAATGGGATGTCAACGAGCTGAACACTCAGCTTGTTGGTAAGCTCAAGTAATATCCAAACCTCAAACGCCACGCCTTAACCGGCCTGGCGTTTTTTCTTTCATATTGTGAGTGGCTCGTGGCGTCACTACTTCACCCCCAAAAGTTCAACTTCAAACACAAGAGTAGCGTTTGGTGGAATCACGTCGCCGGCGCCAGATGCACCGTAACCAAATGCTGGAGGAACAACCAATCGTCGCTTGCCACCAACTTTCATACCATCAAAACCTTTGTCCCAGCCAGGAATGACCATGCCAGCACCAAGAACAAATTCGAAAGGTACACCGCGAGCGATTGAACTATCGAAAACTTTTCCGTCTGTGAAAGCACCAGAGTAATGCACAGTGAGAGTTTTTCCGGCAACTGCCTCGGCGCCAGTTCCAACCACGACGTCCTGAATTTCAAAGCCAGAAACTGATGATGAAAAAGAATTTTGAGGTGCTGTGTCCATAGAATTTATTGTTGTGTCGTTAGTTGAATCATTAATTGCATCAATCGTTTGAGCGGTTTGCATACTTTGAGTGCTACCACGGTCTTCATTCCCCGCTCCAAAGAAAGAAACAACATTTCGGCCTGTGGTGAAGAAAATAATGATGACGATCAGAGAAAGTGTTACCGCTATCCATTGGTTTCTAGATAATTTTTTCATATTTTGCCTAATTATTTTTAATCTCCCAGAATATTTAACAATTTCTTATAAAGTATTTGTATAGTATACCGCCTGGAAATTTGCCCGCAACGAACACCAAACGAACTTGCGATTCGCTTGGCAAGCCCGTAGAATTAGCCCATGACAACACCGAAAAGAGACACCCCGGGCACCGAGGAAAATGATAAAAAGATTTTAGTGGCTGGATCATTGAGCCAAGAACAAGTTCATGACTCTGCAACAAGGAGAGTCGAGCTTATCACCAAAGAATTCAGTGAAGGTTTCGAATTTTTGGAGGATTATCCGAAAACCGTTACAGTTTTTGGCTCGTCAATGATTACCGAAAACAGCCCATTTTATGAAATGGCTCGATCTTTGTGTAAAAAAATTGCCGGAATTGACTACTCGGTCATCACTGGAGGTGGACCAGGAATCATGGAGGCCGCCAACCGCGGGGCTTTTGAAGCCCACGGTAGATCACTTGGCATAACCATCAAACTTCCCCACGAGCAAACGACCAACAGCTATGTTACCGACAAAATAGCCCTGACCTACTTTTTTGCTCGAAAGGTTTGCCTGTCTTTTTCGGCTGAAGCCTACATTTTCTTCCCGGGTGGTTTCGGCACCCTCGATGAGTTTTTTGAAATTTTGACCTTGGTTCAAACAAAAAAAGTTGAGTCTGTACCGATTATTTTAGTCGGATCAGAATATTGGCGACCACTTGAAAAATTTATTCTAAATGAAGTCCTTTCGCGTGGCATGATCGACTCCGAGGACATGAACCTGTTTTTCATCGAAGACAACGAACAAAAGATTCTCGATATTATTCAAAAATCACCGATCAGAAATGGCGTTAAGTACGATCATTCCGAGTAAAATACCAAGGTCTCAAAGACGTAGGTCCTATTAATCCAACTGCTCTTTAATATACTTCTGAAGTTCTTGGATTCGATTTCGAATCTGGGCGGCACGTTCAAATTCTTCGCTAGCGGCCATTGTTTTCTTTTCTTCTTCGAGTTTTGAAATCATTTTTTCAACTTCCGCTCGTGGCAGTTTTGGAATATGAGCATCGGTTCTTTGGCGAATGTCTTCGTCTTCAACTTTTGACATCGCATCAACCCTTCCTGATCTCTGCCAGTCAAAAGCCATGAAAACAATGTCATGGTAAAGGTTCTTAGCCTTTTCTAATTTTTCTGGAGAAATGTTTGGCACGAGGCGAACTGAATCAAAAAGTTCCTTCGCTCCTCGTTCTACCATTTCAATACTCCACCATGGCCTAGCCGAAGCCCACCAATATTGGTCAGAATGAAGTGCTCGGTCTAGGGAATGTCTAGCTTCCGCATAACCAGCCATTTTTTGGTCAGCGTTGGCTACGGTTTCGATTGCAAAATTTGTCAGTTCCCATTGTAGTTTTTGAATTTCATTGTCGTCATCTAGCCACCGCGCAAAAGGAATGCGCTTTTCTTTGTCTTTTTCCATAAGCGCCCAAGTCGACGGAATAGGATCAATTTCTTTTTCTTCTTTAAAATACTGAGGCAACTCCGAAACCAAAACGGATTTTAGCCCACTTGCTTCATGCATTTCAAAAAGAAGTTCTTCGAGACCCGGCCGATGATGTCCGAACGACTCTCCGTCCATGGCGGTCAGCAAGTATTCATTTTTATTAATTCTGTCACCAAGGTTTTGAACTAAAAGATTGGCCGTTCCAACCTGGCCAGAAAGAATAATCCAACTCATCCGACGCTCGCGAAAATAAATATTGAAATCTGGAATACCCGGAATGTTGTAAATTTTTCCATAATCAACCGGCCGTTTGTCCATTGGAAATGAAAGTTCATCAACAATCACCCATTTATATCCGAGTTTGTGAACGATTTTTCCAACTTCAACATCAAAACCCATTTCTGGCGGGAAAAAACCAACCGGCTTCCACAAATCACCGAAATATTTTCTCAGCACTTCTTCGTTTAACTTAATCTGGCGAATGACTTCATTTTCCGGCAAAAAAGGCAAAAGCGGATGATATTTAGCGCTGCCGGTGATTTCAATCTGTCCCCTTTTAAGAAGCTCACGAATCATATCGATGACATCAATGTGACCGTTTTCCTCAAGCAGTTCGAGCAATATTCCGTTGATATTAAAAGTAACCTTGTTTCCAGGCTGTTTTAAAAGACCTTTTATAATTGGCCGATATGACTCGGCTGTAATTTTATTTACCCATACCGGCTTTTGTGTCGGTGGTTGGTAAAAGTGAAGAAAATTTGCCCAGTACATTATGTAATTTTTACGAAACTATTATTTATTTTTATTGCGATCTTTGGATCGAAGTTCGATTGCTAATTCATAGAGTCGAGAATATTCTTCAGCCGATTTTTCCCAAGAGAAATTGCGAGCCATGGCCTGCTTTTGGATCTCACGCCAAGCCACAGGGTTTCTGTAGTGTTCCACAGCTCGAGTAACAGCAATAGCCATTGAAAGCGCGTTGAAATCGGAAAAAGTAAAACCGTTTCCTAGCCCGGTTTTGGCGCTAAAATCGGTAACCGAATCATTCAAACCACCGGTTTTTCTAACAATCGGCACCAAACCGTAACGCATGGCCTCCATTTGGACTAGTCCGCACGGTTCGAAACGAGACGGAATCAAAATCATGTCAGCACCACCGAAAACTAAACGCGGAAGGATCGTGTCAAATGTCAGATGAGCCGAAACCTGTTTTGGAAATTGGTCGGCTAGGTCTTTAAAATAACCCATATATTTTCCATCACCAGAGCCAACGACAACCAGTTGGAAGTCGAGCTCTTTAACCAACGACTCGGTCATTCCAAAAAGTAAATCAAAACCCTTTTGTTCGACCAATCTGGAAACAATAGCCACAACCGGTACCTTTTTATCCTTCGGTAAACCAAAACGAACCTGTAGTTCTTCTTTGTTTTTCGCCCTCTTTGAAAGAGAACCAGATTTGTAATTCGAGACCAGCCGCTTGTCGGTCTCTGGATTAAATTCATCGTAATCAATACCGTTAAGCACACCGTGAACACGAGCTCGACGCTCTTTCAAAAGCTCATCGAGTCCTTCACCAAACTCTTTAGTCATTATTTCCTGAGAATATGTCGGCGAAACCGTCGCAATCAAGTCACTATAAATAATGCCGCGGCGCATACCGTTCATTTTGAGCAGTCGAGGGTCGAAAAAGGATGGCATGGCGGACTGTCCGTCGTCAAAATCCATTTCAGAAACGAAATGATGGTCAAACATACCTTGGTAGTAAAGGTTATGGATCATGAAAACTGTGGCCAAGTTCGCAAACTTTGGTAGGTCTCGGTATGAAGTGTGAAGATAACTTGAAAGAAAACCAGTCTGCCAGTCTGAAGCGACGATAACGTCCGGCATCCAATCATTTGAAACTTTTAAAAATTCCAAAACCCCACGACAAAAAAGCGTCCAGCGTATAGCGTCATCGCTGTATCCGTAAACATTTGAACGTTTCTCATAGTACTCTTCATTTTCCAAAAAATAGGTCGTGACGGGAATTTTTTCACCAGAACCACCTTTTGAGCCGGTTTTTTTAGGGGTGTATTTTCGAACATTACAAACCAAATGAGTTGGCTCGCTATCTTGGTCACCCTTGCTATCTGTGGGCACTTCAAGGCCTTCGTATTCCATCTTTAGATGGTATTTATCCGGGTCGATGTCCGCATAGCGCGGAATCATCACTCTGACGTCGTATCCAAGCTTATCCAATGCTCTGGGTAGAGAAAAAATCACTTCACCCAAACCGCCAGCCTTCGCAAAAGGCTTAGCTTCCGGGGCAATAAATAGAATTCGCCTCGAGTCTTTAGACGAATTAAACAAAAAAGACATTCAGATATTATACTACAAATTAAGGCAGGTAAAAAGAGGTCTAAGGTGGTCTGGTATAATTCTTTATAATTCAAAAAATGACGAACGAACCAAAAAAAACTCAAACTGAAAGCGGGACCGAGACCAAAACCGGAGAACAGCACTGGTCACGAAGCGCTATCACCTATCAGATTTACCCGATGAGCTTCAAAGATTCAAACGGTGACGGCAAGGGTGACCTTGGCGGTATTTTAGAAAAAATTGACTACTTAAACGGTGCCCAAAATTCACTAGGAATAAACGCTGTCTGGCTTTGTCCTTTTTATCCATCGCCAATGCTCGATTTCGGTTACGACGTTTCAGATTTTACTGGAGTCAATTCGATCTTTGGTGACATGGAAACGTTCGAACGACTGTCAGCCGAACTCCACAAGCGCGGAATAAAAATTATTGTTGATTTTGTCGGCAACCACACTTCAATTCTTCATAAATGGTTTGAGGAGTCCCGAAGTTCAAAGACCAACCCGAAGCGCGATTGGTATGTTTGGCGAGATGGCGATGGTCGAGGTGGACCACCCAACAACTGGGTAAGCGTTTTCAGCGGCTCAGCCTGGGAACTCGACCCAAAGACTGGTCAGTATTATTTTCACAGCTTTCTAAAGGGTCAGCCGGATTTAAACTGGCGCAATCCAGAAGTTCGCAAGGCAATGATGGAGGTAATAGATTTTTGGGTTGAAAAAGGAATCGATGGTTTCCGAGTTGATGCCTTTGTTCATTTCATTGAGGACGATCAGTTTAGAGATGATCCCATAAATCCCCTATACAAAAAAGCCAATGATGATCCGTTTGGTGCCTTGACCCATATTCACAGCATTGGTGAGCTAGATCGAGCGAGTATTGTCGGCGATTTTTTTAATGAAGCCTTGGCAAAACATTCGGAGATTTTAATCGTTAGCGAAGCATATGTCGGCCCAAAAGATATCCGACGAATTCAAGAAATTTGCCAGAGCGAACGATTCACGGTTTTTAACTTTAATTTCATCAATAAAAAATGGGATGCCCTGGAGTACAAACGGATAATTGATGAATACCTGCTCGACTCACCACCGTATTTTTTACCAAATTTCGTTTTTGGAAATCATGATGTCAAACGGTTGATGACCCGGGTTGGCGAAGCGGAGGCCAGACTGACAGCTTTTCTGCAGTTTACTCTGCCCGGTATGCTTTTTGTTTACTACGGTGAGGAAATCGGCATGACAGACGGCAAAATTCCTCATAGTGCACTCCGAGATGCAATCTCGAAAGTTTTTATTGGCTTTCACGGAGGACGGGACCCGGAAAGAACACCCATGCAGTGGGATGATTCACCATATGCCGGGTTTAGCACGGACAAGCCATGGTTACCAGTCAACGACAACTACAAAACCATAAACGTGGCTCATGCCGAGCGAGATCCGCAATCTATGCTTTCTTTGTACAAAAATCTGATTAAACTCAGAAATCAGATCCCCGCCCTTAAGCTCGGCCAATATGTTCCTCTCAACTCAAGTTCAACTGAAGTCTTTTCATTTGAAGTCCATCATGAAAACGAGCGGTATTTCATAACTATGAATTTCAGTGCCAACGTGCAAAGAGAACTTTTGCCAACCGATTCAAAAGATCCCGCGATAATTTTCAGCACCGCAAACCAAGTTTCCACCTCCAGACTCCCTCGATCGATCGAACTTATGCCGTTTGAGGGCTATGTAGTAAAAATTTAGGTAAATTTAAGCTAAGACCTTATACATCAAAACAAAAACCACCCGTTTGGGCGATTTTTGTAAACTATATTTCAGAACTAAAACAAAGTGAATCTACATCTTTGACCTTAAAACCCTCATCGCCACGTGTTTACCTGGACCGATAAAGACCAAAGCCAAAAGTGAAGCGAGTAATGCGAGATCGAGCTCATATCCACCCAAAAGTCCGATCTTGAAGGTAATCATCTTTACATATACCAAAGCCACAACCATAACTATGGCGAGCAAAAGAGCTGCCAAGTCTGTATATAGACCAATAATCAAAGCGAGACCACCCAAAAGCTCAATAGTGGCGACAACATACGCCATAACTGCTGGCATGCCGAGCTGACCAAAGAAAGCAATCGTACTGGCCATGTCTCCAAATTTGTCCCAACCATGAGCAACAAAAATGATACCGACAGCCAATCTTAATAAAAGCATGCCGAGGTCCTGATTCTTTTTTATATTTACCATGAACAAAATTTAACTTATAAATAAACTAAAATATAAACCTTACACAAACCAGTGGATCACACCTAAATTGTACAATTAGGCCTTAGTGATGTCACGGGGATAAAAAATGTCTATTGCCCAATCTACTGCAATTTTTATTCGCTTTGGCCAAGACGCGAATTTGGTGATATAAACGACTCGCCAAATGAACCAAGCTAGTGGACCCTCCCAAAGAATATTAAAAATATGTCCAACGGCCTGCCATTGTCCGAGTGAAAGGAGGTCGCCTTTTGATTTAAAGCGAAAAGCTTTTAGCTTGCCAGGTTGAAGGGCCCTTCCACGACAAATCGCCAAAGCTTCAGAAACAACGTTGGCCGCCGCTATTTCCGCGGCCTGAACCGCCGCCTGGGCAAGCATGGGTATCGATTCATTTTCAATGGTAGCAACGTCACCCAAAGCGAAAACATTATCGTGACCCACAGCTTTCAAATTCTTATCAACAATAATTCTTCCAGCACGAGGATCTTTCATAAACGGCTTGTCTGAAGCAGGAACGTTTGGACCAACACCAGCCATCCAAAAAACATGTTCGGAATCAATCCGTGAATCATCGCTCAGAGTGACGCCATCGCCGTCCACGGCCTTCACGCGCAAACCAATCACAACCTTCACCCCTATTCTCGTCAAAATTTTCATTGCCCGAGCTCGGACTTTTGGATGAAAAACTTTGAGTAGTTCTGTGTCGCCAGCAACTAGATAAATACTTATCTCATCCCCAGAAACCTGACCGCAGAAAAATTTTCTTAGGGTATCAAAGAAAAGATCAGCCATTTCAGCGGCCAACTCAACGCCGGTCGCACCACCTCCTGCCAACACAAACGTCAAAAGTCTTTTGCGCTCGGCAAGATCTTTGGTCTCCACCGCTTTTTCAAAGGCCGTGATTAGACGGTTGCGGATCTTTATCGCATCATGAAGATTCTTTAAAACGAAAGTATTTTCGACCGCACCAGGAATGTTGTAAAAAGCCGTACTCGCCCCAGTCGCAACAACCAAAATGTCATAAGGAATCGTCGCAACCGAAGTTTCAACAGTTTTGTTTGCGGTATTTATATTTTTAACCTCCGCAACATGTAAGGTCGCACCTGGTTTCCAGATAATAGAACGTAGGGACTCAACGACCTGATGATGGGCCAGTCCGCCGGTCGCTACTTCATGCAAAAGCGGGGTGAAAAGAAAATAGTTTGTATGGTTGATTATTGTTATATCAACCTTTCTAGCCGAAAGCCGCTTACGAATATTTAAAAAAGTGTAAATTCCTCCAAAACCGGCACCCAAAATAACAATTCGAGGTTTAATTTTATTTTTGCTTTCTGGCAACATTTTAGCTTTTTCGTCTGTCGATTAGCGGGTCGTTAAGTTGATCACTATCTGTTCTTTTGTTTGAATTATTTTAACATAAATTTTAGCCACAAAAAACGGGCATGAATAAAGCCCGGCACGTGTGAGGTGTCGGGCTTTTGTTGCGGTTTGCGATCAGGGTTTAGTACGGCCGATGACTTGATCTGCTTGGCGACCACCAGTCGAGCTGGGTGCCACTGCCGTGGTCACGCTCCCGATATGTAGAGATGCTGTTCCGATCGAAGTGCGTTGGGCCAAAGCGTCCTCCGATGCTGGCATGGAAGTTGTGGCTTTGGTTGACGATGACGACGTCCGAGCGCGGACCGAGGTCATTCAGACCCAACAACGTGCCAATGTTCGGACCGGTCGTGCCGTAGTTGGCGCCGCCGTATCCGCCGTTGCAGTAGTCGTCGGTGTCGGTCCAAACAAAACCAGCACAACCAGGCAGCGTGCAGAGCACAACCAATGCCAACATGGCAAAGACAATGAACCTGGAAACTGCAGTCTTCATGGGAAACTCCTAACAGGTGGTAATTCGGCAATCGGACAAAACAGACAATCTGTTCGCTCGATGTTCTAGTCTTGGGTAATTATACACCCAAATAGTGGGTTTGTCAACCTGCATGTACCTACGCCAAGCCTACCCAGCCGTACTGCCTTGTCGCCCTACCTCGTCGCCGAAATCGTTTTATTTAGCTCGCTTGGGTTCAGGGCCTCCGGGGCGGCAACGGTGATGCGGCCAGTAGTGCTGTCTTTAACTATCGTGTAGCCAGTGTCGTAGTCTGTGCCACTAGTGAAATGAGCGCCTTGCATGCTTGGGTCAAAAGACATAGCGGGAAGATAAGTCGGCACCAAACAATTCGCAACATCGTATCCCCCGCTCGATTTTATAACGGTCGCAGTTGTTGGAATCGCCCCAGCAGCCGGACAACTAAAGACTCCTTGATTGTCTGTCATGTTTTGACTAACTGCATTTAAGATTGAAAAAACATTACTCGTGCGCTGAGAATTCCTCGCCTGTGCAAACTGCCGGGCCGGATTGATGGCCACAATAACCACCGCCGCCAAAATCGCAATGATGCCCATTACTAATAAGATTTCTATTAAAGTGAAGCCGCCTTTGCTAATTCCCTTGCCGGCGCCCTTACCGCTTTTGCCGCCGCCTATTATTTTTTTATTGTTTTTCATTGCCCCAGCCTAGCGTACAGGGGTTAAAGTTTTTCTTAAGAAAGAATAAATTATGAGGAGATAAAGCCTCCCATCTGCAAATCCCAAAGTTTTTTGTAAAGACTGCCTTCTTTTTCAATAAGTCCGGAGTGAGTTCCTTCCTCCAGAATACTGCCATTTTCCAT
Organism: uncultured Candidatus Saccharibacteria bacterium; assembly: GCA_964390475.1. GTDB lineage: Bacteria > Patescibacteriota > Minisyncoccia > Phycocordibacterales > DATGWK01 > JAHFLV01. The sequence goes on from CAYMIB010000002.1 coordinate 42,537, forward strand.
AACAATAATCCGATCCATTTTTCGAATCGTTGAAAGACGATGTGCAATGACAATCGAAGTCTTACCTTTCATGAGAGTATCCAATGCCTCCTGAATCAAAGATTCGGAATGAGAATCGAGGCTTGAAGTCGCTTCATCTAAAATAAGAATTGGCGCATTTTTGAGGATGGCTCGGGCAATGGCGATACGCTGACGTTCCCCACCAGAAAGCTTCACACCGCGCTCCCCGACCAAGGTTTCGTATTTTTTGGGCAGAACATCGATGAATTCGTCACAATGGGCAAGCTTAGCGGCCGCAATTACTTCTTCGTTCGTCGCATCACGCCGTCCGTATCGAATATTTTCCATAAGTGAACGATGGAAAAGAATCGGGTCTTGCGGAACCAAGCTGATATTTTCACGAAGACTTTCTTGGGTGACTTGGCTGATGTCTTGGTTATCGATAAGAATTTCTCCACT
>CAYMIB010000003.1:0-36301 GCA_964390475.1 uncultured Candidatus Saccharibacteria bacterium
GCGCAGGGTTTTCTTCTGAATGGGTCTTTCTGGTCATGCCTGCATTTTATCCTTTGTTGAGGGATTGGGCTACTTGTTTCCGATTCGCTATACTTGCCGTGTGGACCAAAAAATTATATCCAGATTACAGAAAGCGATCGAAGACCACGTATTTCCGGGCTGTGTTTTGGGGATTGTGTGGAAAAATGGCGACAGGAAAATTTTTCCAGTTGGCCGCTTTACGTATGAGCCAGACTCGAATTCCGTAAAAGAAGACACTATTTTTGATCTAGCTTCAGTTACTAAATCCATACCTGGCTCTTCGTCTCTTCTGAAGCTCGTCGATGAAGGGAAATTGAGTTTGGAAGATCGGCTGGTTGATTTTGTTCCTGAATTTGGAAATTTTGAAAATAAGAAAGAAGTAAAAATAAAGCATCTTTTGACGTATACACTTGATCTGGAAATCCCCGCAATGTCGACGCTTAAAGACAAGAACGCGGACGAACTCATGGACGTTGTCATGAAAGCTCCACTCAGGAATCCTCCGGGTTCAACATATGTTTACGTTAACTCTACAGCTGGTTTTGCTAGTCTGGTTGTCGAAAAGGTTTCAGGAAAAACACTGGACAAGTTTGCTGATGAGAATTTTTTTGTGCCACTCAAAATGAATCGAACAACATTTTTCCCTGAAAAATTACCGAAGAATGAATTTGCTCCAACCGAAATCGATGACTGGCGGGAAAGGGTGATACAAGGTGAAGTTCATGACGAAAGCACTTTTATTTTGAGGAAAAAATACATGACGGCTGCAGCTGGTTTGTTTTCTACCGCTCCTGATCTTCTCAATTTTCTTGAGATGTTGCTTAACAAAGGAAAAAAAGACGGCAGCACATATTTTTCTGAAAAAATTATTGAGCAAATGCACACAAACCAGTTTCCAGATCTTGATCAGAAGATTGGACTTGGTTGGGTTGTTCATTGGAGAGAGGCAACTGGTACCAAATCTAGCGAAGAAACTTTTACTAAGTCAGGGTTTACAGGGACCAGTGTAACTGTCGATCCGACAAATGGAATTGCTTTCACCCTTTTATCAAATAGAACTTATCCAAAAAGACCGAAAGATACTTCAGCGATACTTGAAGTGAGAAGGGATATTGCCGATATTATTTTTTAAAAAGATTTCTTAAGTTGTTTGGTCCCGATTCATTATGTTTCTTTCCCTACTCCTCTCCACGACAACTCAAATATCATCCGCATCATGTTGTGAATCGTTTCATCCTCGATAATGAGCCCAGTAAGATGTTCTTTGTTTAGATTTACGATAGCAACTTTGTTATTTCCATAAATCGTAATTTCACCTTTGAATGAAAATCCTTTTGCGGGAACGAATTTAACTTTAGGAACAACCTCTTTTTTGTACCCTTTAAAATAATGAGGAACATATTCCTTATCTTTGTCTGTATCAGGAATAATGCCGCGAGTGGTTATGCCGATCTGTTCTTTGGAGTGACGAAAGTTTTCAAAAAATTTATTCGGAAGAACATTGGCAATTTCTGAAGCATTGGAGAAGGCCAACATTTCATATTTCCTTTGGTTCGTGATCATGTCTTCATAAATAGACACAACCCCATCTATGCCTTCGAAATATAGAATTTTTGGTTTGTTTGTGAGACTGGCGTACAACGCTTCGAAATCGGGGAGGAGCTGTTCAACTTTCTCAACTCGATCATGGGCGAGCGTCACCTGACTTTTCATATAGCGCAAAAGTTTCTCCGGCTTCTCGACCTGGTAGAAAATTTTATTTTTCTTTTCAATTTCATTGACCAACCCTTTAACAGAAAGCCCAACCAGGATTTTATAAACCGTTGTTCTGTTGAGCTTAGAATGCTCGGCAATCTGAGAGGGGAATGCGCCGCCGAGGGTGATTAAAGACGAATAAACGAGGGCCTCTTTTTCTGAAAGGCCGGCTTTCTCTAAAGTAGCGGGTAAATCGGCTTTATTTATCATAGGCACACTCTACACCAAATGTTGGATATTTGTCAATTTTTACGCACAGATTTATCCATATTTCACCTAAGTCTATATTTAAGGCCGTTTTAAAGACCAGTATTGTTACTAATTTAACACAAATATTGCCGAATCGGGTATGTTGTTGTCAGATAAAGAAGTGTGTTTCGAACTTTACCAGAACAAGGGGTTTAAGATGACGAAGAAACCACTGAAGAAGTGTGAAAACTGTCCCAGTGACGCTCTTAGGGGCAAGCGCTTTTGTGGCGAATGCCAAAAGCGATTTCTGAAAGAATTGAGGGCTAAACTTGGCCCTGTTGGACTCGGTAATCGACCAGTAAGAGAAGAAGTCGGCAGACGGAACCTGTCGCTTCGCCGCTTCGGTGGACCAAAGGAGGATAATTACGGAGAAAACTCTTTTCCGTAAAGTTCTCAGGGTTTGAACATTTTCTGAGGGAGGCTGACCCGTTTCGACAAAGAGAACCATCTCATGTTGAGGCGGTTTTTCTTTTGTCTAAACATATGAGCATGACATTTCAATTGCGACCTGCTAAAGTTTTCGGCATATGGCAGAATTCGATGGCGTAAGAGCCCAACTATATAAAGAAGCGTTGTCCGACTTCCCAAATGCTCGACATGGGGATATTGAGCTTATGAAGAAATATTTGGCCCCAAGGTCTGGAGAGAATATTTTGGAGATCGGTGCAGGCAATGGAATTTTTTCTGGCCACATTGCTGATGCGGTTTTAGAAGGCGGTAAATTAATTGTCTCAGACCCGTCACGAGAACAATTGGACGGGGTCTCTGAATTAAACAGAAGCAATATCGAAATCAGAAACGAGGGCGCAGATAACCTTACTCTCGAGCAGAGTTCAGTCGATGCAATCTGGTCATTCGGAGCAATGCATCATGTTTTTAATAAGACTGCTTCTTTTAAAAATTTTCACCGAGTTCTCAAGCCAGGTGATCGTTTAGTAATTGGTGATGTGTTTTCAGATTCTACTTTGGCTAAACATTTTGATGACCGTGTTGCTAAGTTTTGTGTTACGGGTCACGAGGTGGCTTTTTGGAGCAGGGAATATGCTGAAAGTTTGTGTTATCTAAATGGTTTTGAGAAGCCGACTTTCTACGACTTTAACGCAAATTGGGTTTTTGATACGAAAGAGGACGTAGGAATGTTTCTCTACAAACTCCATGCGATGACAAAAACAACTCCTGAAGAATGTCTCGAGGGTGCGGAGGAGATATTGGGAGTCACTGAGAGTGACGGTAAGTTCTATCTAAATTGGCCAATGACTATTATTGTTACGAACAAAAAATAGTCATATGGAAATCAAAATCCTAGATATCAATACCGAAACACTTGAATCAAAACTTGCGGCCCTTGGTGCAAATAAAGTATTCGATGATTTCCGAACAATAACGTATTTCAAAAATCCAAAGGATGACGGTGTACCATTTTTGAAACTTACCGAAGAGGGGGAGAAACTCAAACTTTCTTCTCAGGATTTAGAAAACCACGAAGACGTTAAGGTGTTCGTTTCTAGAAAAAATGAGTGTGTGCGATTGCTCGCTACCCTAGGCTATGTACCTGTGTCTGAGGTAAAAGCAAGGAGAATTTCATGCGAGCTTGGCTCCATTGATTTTGATATTGACCAATTTCCTGGTATTCCGGCATTCTTGGAAATTGATATGGGAGAAAATCCACTAATGACATCTGAAGAACTATCTTCGAAACTTGGACTAGAGAATAATAAGAAAGGGCAATATTCTACGCCCGAGATAGTGGAAATGTACGGCAAAGATTATTTTGAGATATATCGATTGTGATGAAAAAAATCGCAATCATCGGAATAAGCGGTTCGGGCAAAAGCACACTTTCGCGCAAGATTGCAGAAAAGACAGGTCTACCTGTTTTTCATATGGACCCACTTTTTTGGAGAGGAGAATGGGAAGAGGTGCCTGAAGAAGAATATTTAGTTAAGCATGATGAACTTTTAAAACACGACAAATGGATTATTGAGGGTTGGATTGACCAGAAAATGGCTGATCGTCTAAAGCAAGCAGACTTAGTTATTGATCTTAATTATTCAGGACTCAGATGTTCACTCCGACTCATATCGCGTTATCTAAAACACAGAAAAGAGGCGAGACCTGAACTACCGAAAGGATTAGTAGAGGAATTTTTACCAAAACATTGGTGGAAAGTTTTGATGAGACGTGAAAGAAAAGATATAAATGATGCGCTGCAATTTGCTGACAAGTCTAAGGTGGTTACGATTAATTCGCCAAGGGAATTGAAATTGTTTTTACGAGATAAGTTTTAAACCTATTTAGTCACTGACGGAACGGGGGGATTTTTACGTGGTTACCAGAATCCTTAGTCCATGCTTATATTGACAAATATGTATAATATGCTATTGTGTCAATCGGGTAGACGAGGAGCGCGTCATTTTCCTCCTCGAGGTTTCCCGATAGCTACCTTTAAACGTTATCAACCCACTGGACCGTAAAGGAGACCAACGCATGAGTAAGTCCATTTTTGGTATGGGGGTGGTTGTGTTTTTGATCGCTACGATGATGCTGTTCTTCGTCGTAGTGGGGTTCATCGTCGCAGGAGACCTGGAGAAGGACCTCCCTGGCTTGGTCGTTGACCTGGTCAAAAACGCTCTCATGATGATTTTCGGTATCGGGGGGATGACCCTGGGCGCCGGGCTGGAGGTCTTCTCCCAGAGAAAACCTTGAGACTAACTCACACCCCACACACGAACTCTGCTCGCCCGGCAGAGTTTTTCTTTTATAAAAATAAAATTATAAGATAATAGTTCTAAAACCATCTACCCAGCGACCCCCGGTTAGAATTTCTAAAAAATAACTTTATTCAGCAAGGATTTTTTCGTTCGAGCCAAGATTTACTTTTGTGCCATAATCTGGGGTATGCGAATGGAGGAACTAAGAAGTATTGTCCAGAACTTTCCAAAATTTCCTGGAACAATAGATAAGAAACCAGCGTCTGTCTGTAATGACGGTTTTCCTGGCTCTTTCAATTTGAGTTACAGCGAAGCCGAGATGATTGAAAATTTCGGCCAATATTTGAACTACGACAAAGACTTAATTTACTCAAAAATTCAGCCAGTTATTCGGTATCTGGATTGGAAACATATTGCCAATGCAGATGAGTATAGTTATCGATACTTAAACCTCTTTGACCTTGCTGACGTCGGTGGAGCCATAGTTTTATCTGACCCAAAAAATATTCACGAAGTTGTGGAATTTTCTATTAAAAGTTTGAACAACTTTCTGTTTGATAAATTGAAATTGGACAAAAGTAAGTTGCGAGTGAGTTATTTCCCTGGTGGTGATATCAAAACCGCAACAAAAGGGAAGTACGATTTTGATCTGGAATTACCCAAAGATGAAGCTGTGGAAGTTTGGAAAAAATTTGGAATCAGAGAGGAACAATTCATGCCAGAACTTTCAAGAGACACCCTTCTTGCTCTTAATGTTTTTGGTTTGCCTACACCGTGGGGTTTTAGGCACGAGATAAATTATTTACACAAAGGGAAACTTTTGGATATTGCAACATTCGAATACATAATTTATCGACCGATTTTCAAAGAAGGGAAAATCGTTAATCTTCAAAATTGGGAACACCTATTCTCAATCTCCGCAGTTGGTCTAGACAGGATTCTTATGGTGGTAAATGATTTGGGTAAGGTTACAGACTGTTCACACATAAAACCGCTTGTTGAACTTTGTCTAGAAAAATCTAAAAATAAAGATGAAGAAAAAGCAATTATTGCTATTCAAGCACTAAGGTCTATACATCGAATCCTTACTGACTGTGGTTCTTTCGCCAGTCTTGCTCGGCAACGCAAAGAAAAAATAAGAGACTTTTATCGAGGAATAGCAACAAGTTTCCTTGGTTTAGGTATCATCGAAATATCGATGGTGTTAGATGAGCTTCTAAAATTGAATGCAAAGCTCCAAGATTATTATCCCGAATTAGGTGGTTCTGTAGAACTTACGAAGCAAGAAATTCTACTTGGGTTATCGAGACTTGGTAAGACGAGGGTAAAAACTAAAAATTTGTAGGGTAGAATATTGGAATGTAGATAGTAGCATCGTTTTTCTGTTGAAATTTAATTCTAACGTCCTCTACTACGGCACCCTAGTTAGAATTTCTACAAAAAAGGGCCCTAAAACAAGGTTATTTTGGTTCGAGCCAATCTATTGACAATTTATACAAAAAGGTGTATTATATAAGGGTAAATAGTACATTGAAATCACGTGCAAAAAGCGGTCATAGTCATAAGATTCTTAAAATTAGGAATTTGATGACTGTGGCCGCTGTGTGGTAGCTATAGCAAATATACAAAAGGAGGCTATCGTGAATGATCTGACTGATCTGGATGATCCTCGTGTGATGATGGGGATTGTTGCGGCCGCGGTGATCGGGGCCATTGCTCTGTTTCTGGCTGTGGTTCCACCTTCGGTGGACCGCGAAGCTTTGGAGGCTGAGCGGCTTGCGCGTTACCGCGACCTCCTCCGCTCCACCCAGGCAGACAGGGCGGCTGAAGTCGCCCGCGGGTACATCGTTGATCCGAATGATCAACCATCGCCCTTTTAACAAAGTTCTCGATTCACTTTAAGTAATCGAACCCTCGGGCATTTGCTCGGGGTTTTTCATTGTAGAAATAGTGGATTAAGGGGTAGGGTAGAATACAGGAATATGAATCGTGTTATCGTTTAACTGTCGAAATTTAGTTCTCTCTTTAAAGGTATCGGTTTGCTTACATCGCTTGACACAATGTAAACAAAGGTATAGACTTTGCTTACATTCAAAAAAAGATGTAAACAAACATGAAGAGCGTCGAAATTGGACAACTTAAACAGCAACCAGAAGGCTTCAAAGCTTTCATTCCAGGACCATTTCCACCGAAGGTCGGTTTTGAGTTTGATCCAAAAATTCTCAAAAAGAGTGACGAAGCGACTCGTTTGCTCGGCAAGCTCGATGGCATCACTAAACTTTTGCCGGATGTTGATTATTTTTTACGCATGTACCTTCGCAAGGATGCGGCGTCTTCAAGTCAGATTGAGGGGACGATGGCAACAATGATTGACGCCATCGAAGCAGAAGTTCAACCGAACGCTGATGTTCCACAAGACGTGGACGACATTTTGCATTACATCAAGGCGCTTAATTATGGTATGAAGCGGGTTCAACAGGATGACTTTCCTTTGGCGCTTCGTTTCATCCGCGAACTTCATAAACAGTTGATGGATAAAGCGCGTACAACCCACCATGCTGATCCGGGAGAGTTTAGAAAGACTCAAAATTGGATAGGTGGTACACGTCCGGACAATGCTCGATTTGTACCCCCACCAGTTGAAGAAATGAATATGGCTTTGGATGATCTTGAAAGCTTTATGCATAAAAATGATGAAACTTTAACACTTATTAAGGCGGCTCTTATTCATGCACAATTTGAGACTATTCATCCATTTCTCGATGGTAATGGCAGAACAGGTCGCATGCTTATTACGTTTTATCTCTGGAAAGAACAATATCTTGAAAAGCCGGTATTATTTCTGTCCTCATTCTTCAAAAAACATCAAAAGGTCTATTATGAACGGCTTTATGGTTATCATTTTGGAAGTGTCTCAGAGTGGGTTGATTTCTTTCTTGATGGTGTCATTGAGATTGCCAATGAAGCCATTGATATTGTTAGCGAAATCACTGTTTTGCGCGAAAAAGATGTGTTGAAAATACAAACTCTCGGCAAGCGTGCTTCAAAAAGTGCGGCTCTTGTGCTGCCCAAATTATACGAACAGCCGATTGTGACTGTTGCCACAGTTCAAAAATGGACCGGTTTTTCTCGTGTGGGTGCGCAGGCTGTCATCAATCGTTTTGTTGATGAGGAGATTCTTGCACCTAAAGATAAGGGTAAGAAGTATGGACAGTCGTATATTTATAAAAAGTATGTAGACATTTTTGCTGAGAAATAATATGGAAACACCTTATATATCGCCCGCGCTAAACAAGTCTTCTTTCAACTGTCCCCATTGCCATGCTTTTGCAAGTATGACATGGGACGATACTTATATTGGGTATAGGGGTTTATCAGGAATAGATTCACTCAAGTGTGCCTACTGCGCGCATTGCGAAGATTATTCTCTTTGGATTGGCATAACTATGATTTACCCGGGACAAATTCCTGTTCAATCACCAAATCAAGATTTACCAGAAGACATACAAGAGGATTACTTAGAGGCTGCAAGCATTGTTAACCAATCACCACGGGGTGCGGCTGCGCTTCTTCGACTCTGTATTGAAAAACTTGTTAGTCATCTTGAGGCAAAAGGCAAGGACTTGAATGCAAAAATAGGAGATCTTGTTTCAAGGGGGTTTAATCCAAAAATACAAAAAGCACTCGACGTAGTGAGATTTATAGGTAACGAGGCTGTTCATCCAGGACAGATTGATTTAAACGATAAACCTGAAACCGCACTAGCTCTTTTTAAGTTGGTGAATGTAATTGCCGATGACATGATCACTAAACCAAAAGAAGTGGATTCTCTCTATGATGAATTGGTACCCGAAGGTCACAAGGAGAGTATAATGAAGAGAGATTCTAAATAGCGTTACACCACCGGCAAATCCACCACTCTACCAAGCTCATCCATTGTGGTGATGCCGAGCAAAACTTTAATGATGCCATCCTGGGTCATGTCGAGAATGTTTTGGGCGGCAGCGGCTTTTTTGACTTCACGTTCGCTTGGGTTGCCTTCGACGACTTCTTCGATCGCGGCGTCGGCGAGAATGGCTTCAAAGATGCCGATGCGGCCTTTGTAGCCGGTGTTGTGGCATTTTGGACAGCCGACAGCTTGCCAGGTTTTCGCGGTCTGAATGCCTTCGACATATGTTTTGTCGACGATGCTACCGAGCACAGTGTCGACCACTTTTTTGTCAGCGGCAGGAATGGCAATTTCTTTTTTGCATTCTTGGCAGAGTTTGCGTACCAAACGCTGAGCCATGGCAATACTGAGGGAAGAGGTGATGACGCGTGAGTTCACGCCGAGGTCGATGAGACGAGAAAATGTGCCGGCGGCATTGTTGGTGTGTAGAGTCGAGAAGACTAAATGACCGGTGAGCGCGGCGTTGATCGCCACTTCGGCCGTGTCGCTGTCGCGAATTTCACCGACCATGATGACGTCGGGGTCTTGGCGAAGTGCAGAGCGAAGACCTTCGAGAAACGTATAACCTTTTTCGGTGTCGGTCTGGGTCTGGACGATGCCGGGCAAATGATATTCGATCGGATTTTCGATCGTGATGATTTTAATATCCGGCGTGTGAATTTTTTTCAAAAAAGCATAGAGCGTTGTGGTTTTTCCGCTTCCCGTTGGGCCGGTGTTTAGAATCATGCCGTTTGGTTTCTGGATTTGATGCTCGATAATTTTCAAGAGACGCGGATGAATGCCTAGGTCTTCGAGCGGCACGGAAATCGCGTCGGGGTTCAAGATTCGGAGGACGACGGTGTCGTTGTATGCACCAGGCAAAAGGGAAGTACGAATCTCAACCTCGGCATCTTTGACCCGAATGGTGAAGCGACCGTCTTGTGGTTTGCCTTTGGTGTTGAGTTTGAGGTTCGACAAAAGCTTTATGCGCGAAAGCAAAAGCCCATACGTGCTCGGGTCGAGACCGATGACATCTGTGAGAATGCCGTCGAGGCGATAGCGGAGCCTTGCGTGAATTTCTTCCGGTTCAAAATGAATATCTGAGGCACCGGTCGCCAACGCACCAGCGATGATGATTTCAAACAACCGCGAGATTCTGTAGATTTTCTTTTCACCCAAAACTTCTTTGATAAGTGCCGCGAGATCGGGAATGCCGTGAACCTTTTGTGTAAACGCCGCAATTTCTTCGTCGGAAATCGTCAGCGCGCCGCCCTTTGTTTCAAAAGAATACGAAAGATCTTTGTAGCGTTCCCAGACGTGCTTGAGACCTTCCATCGAGACCAAAAAAAGCACCGGCTGGTAGTTTTGATTTTTGAGCGCCTCGATAACGTCAATCGTTTCTGGATTTTTTGGTGACAAAACACCGAGGCGGACTTGTTTGTTTACAACCTGAAACGCGGCGACATTTGCAGAGCGCGCAACTTCTTCTTTTACAACACGGAGAGCGTCGATGTTGATCGGATACACAGTGAGATCGAGATAGGGTAAACCGTATTTTGCCGAAAGAATTTTGGTCAGATTTTCTGCCTCGAGTTTTCGGAGTTCGTTTATTTGCTCGTTTTGCTTTTGGTCGTTAAATTCAAAGGGCATAATACTTTTATTATATCGTATTTGACTCAAGCCATTGGTCGGAGCATGATATGCCCTGGAGTAACTCGGGGAACCTGAACCATATTTCATAAGGAGCGGGGCATGAACTCGAACAGGTTGGCGTGGGGCGTTTGTGTACTTGTTTCGGTACTACTCATGAGTGGCTGCGTGACAAGTTACAGCAACTTGAAGGTGAACGGCAAGTCCATCTTGACCTACGTCGACAGCCACGACACGTTCATCATCAAGAACAACATCGAGGGCACGGAGCTCAAAAACATTCGGGGCGGTGGTTGGACATATGAGTTCGGCGACCTAGCGGGCGTTGGTACTGGCAACTTGGTTAAGATGCCGATCGATCCGTGGTATGACGTTCCGCGGGTCGAGCTGGTGGCTGACGTATGCGGCCTTGATGGCAAGCTACTTGGCGTTGCTCGGGCGCCGTTTAGCTTTTGGAAGGAGAAAAACGAGCAGAGCCGTTATGGTGACCCGCCGCAGATGTGGCTCGTGAGCTATTTCGAGCGAGTGATGACTATCGAGGAAGCGGGAAAGGTAGCGAAGTCTCAATAGCATGAGGAGGTGTTTGAGAAGAGTTTTTCGAGCCCGTTACGATAGCATCGTACGGGTTTTTTCTATTTTTCTCTAACAATTTTTTCTACGCAGTCATATAAAGAAAAAATCCAAACATCGTACCCGCGGGTCGTATGTCTGGATTCGAAGTTCGTGTCTCACAAAGGAGTTCGGAGCTAGCCCTTCATCAGTTCATCAACACCGGCAAATGTTTTCTCAAGCTCGACGATCGTAGACAGCTGAGCCTCAAGGACAGCGAGTTCAGCTTTGATCTCGTCTATCCTCTCAGAAATTTGCGGTTTTTTATTCACCAGAAGAAGGGCCGCACTTAGTCTGCCGGCACCAGCTTGTTTGGCTAGGTCTTCAACTGTTGTTTGCGGCCGGGTGATTAGCTCGAGTAGGTGTCTTGAAGGCTTATACCAGCCTGTCTTACTCTTGCCTTCCGACGTCATTCCTATCAGCAGGTCACCAGGGATTGTTCTCGCGTTGGCTTCTTCGCCAAAGTGTTTTCTGATCATTGCGGTGGTGTTTTTCATACCAAGCACGCCTTCGGGATTGTTACCGATGGCCGCCATGAAATCTCTGGCGAAGGCCAAGATGTTTGGACTGACCTCGGTCGCAGTTGGAAGTTGGATTGATGGTACGACTGCTGGACTCGCTGTTTGTTGGGGCATGACTTCCTCCGTTTTGGTTGGTTCTGGTTCGGGTTTGGGTGCTGGGGAAATGACTTCCACGTTAATGACATCAGCGTCAACTACTGGGCGAACCCCGACTTCAACGATCTCGATGGTCGGGGTAATTTTGGCATGTGTGGTCTTGGGTGCTAGCTGGTCGGCCGCCCTTCCAGCTGCCGAAAGTAACGCTCGTATTTTTCCCATCGTTAATGCTCGTGCTTCTACGTTTTCTTTTCCGGCCACACTCTTCATCTTGCTGTGTGAAGCGTGTCCGGTAAATTTTGTAAATAGCACATGAATGTTTGATCCGACTTTGTCTGGCACAAGTTCGGTAAACTCGACAACCCCTTCTCTTTCGAGTCGTCTGGTTTCTTCGCTGTGGTTAGATCCTTTCCAACCAACAACAAGCAATCTCCCCCCGTTTCTGACCACTGCGACCACCCTTTGTTCCATTTCTTCTGATCCGCCGGTGTCTGGATACCCCATAACACACTTCCTTTCTTCGTGATGTAAAGAACGCTTCATACAAGATAAAATATATTTTACACAATGTCAATGTCGGTCATGGTGGTCGTTTTTGCATGCTACAATCAGGCCATGAAAAACGCCTCGACAACCGCTCCACTGAAGATTTCCGAGACTCAAAAAATGGCTCAAAACCTGGTTAAAAATTTATCTCTTATTTCTGAGGCGGAATCAAAACAGCACGCTACCGTTATCGGCCTTTTTGGCGATCTTGGCTCGGGCAAAACAACCTTTATGCAGTTTTTTGGTGAAGCGCTCGGAATTCACGAAAAAATTTTGAGTCCGACTTTTGTGATCGAAAAAATTTATAAAATTAGCGGGCCAGATAGCGGATCAGAAATTGTGCCAGAAATTTCCAGTCACTTTGACCATTTGGTGCACATCGATGCATGCCGACTCGATGATCCAAATGAAATAATTGTGCTTGGTTGGACAGAAATTTTAAAAAACCCGAGAAACTTAATCGCTGTCGAGTGGGCCGACAAAATCGCCGAACTTTTGCCGGAAGATCACATTCATATTGAGTTTAAGCATCACGATGATGAAAGCCGGGTGATTTCAGTCGTTTCTAAGAATTAAATTCATGAAGGCTACTGAAGGTAAAAAAAGATTAGTCCTCCTAGACTCACACGCAATTATTCATCGGGCGTATCATGCTCTGCCAGATTTTTCTTCTTCGAAAGGCGAGCCGACCGGTGCGCTTTACGGTCTGGTGACCATGCTCATTAAAATTTTTGCTGAGCTTTCGCCTGACTATGTCGCTGCTTGTTACGACTTGCCAGGACCAACCCACCGCCACGATGTTTACGATGGTTACAAAGCCACTCGCAAAAAAATTGACGATGAACTCGTTGCTCAGCTCATTAGATCTAAAGATATTTTCAAAGCTTTTGACATTCCGATTTATGAAAAAGCCGGCTTCGAGGCCGATGATATTTTGGGCACAATTGTTGAGCTTTTGAAAAAAGATCCTTCGGTGGAAATCGTCATTGCTTCGGGGGACATGGACACGCTTCAGCTAGTTTCTGGCCGCAGGGTTCAGGCCTACACATTGCGAAAGGGAATTAATGACACCATGATTTACGACGAGGAAGCGGTGAAGGCTCGTTTTGGTTTTGGCCCAGAACTTTTGCCGGACTACAAAGGTCTTCGCGGTGACCCCTCTGACAACATCATTGGCGTGCCCGGAATTGGCGAGAAAACGGGCAGTGAGCTCATTCAGAAGTTCGGTTCAATTGAGGATATTTACAAAAAACTCAAAATCGGAAAAGGAGAAAAATCTGGCGTCGATTTGCTTGGTGGTGCGATCAAGGCCCGCACAGTAGAACTTCTCAAAACTCACGAAGAAGAGGCGAAATTCTCCAAAATGCTTGCCACTATTCGTCGCGACGCTCCGATTGAGTTTTCTGTGCCAGAAAAAGGATGGAAAGAAAACGTTTCGCTTGAAAAAATCAAAACCCTTTTCACTGAGCTCGAATTCCGCACTCTTTTTGACCGGGTTCAGACTGCAGTGAATGGGAAGTCGGTAGTACCAAGCTCGAAAAAGGTGGAGTCAGTCGAAGCGACCGAAAAAACCGAGAAATCAGAGGAGAAAACAGATAAAACGGGGAAATCTGCGAAGTCAGCGAAAAAATTCTCTTCTCCTGCCGATACTAATCAACTTTCATTGGTCGCCGATCTTCCGACTGGCGTTACTCAGGCCGATGTTGACGAAGTCGCTCTCGCTCTTTGGGTTGTCGATTCAAATATTTCAAATCCGGGTATCGCTGAAATTTTAAATTACGGTAACACCGATTCTTTCACCGAAGCTCGCGATAAAATTTTCTCCAAACTGAAGGAAGGACGAACCCAGGAAGTTTTTGAAAATATTGAACGGCCATTGACGCCGGTTATTCGAAAAATGGAAACTCGCGGGGTTAAAATCGACACTGCCTATCTCAAAAAACTTTCGGATGAATATCACAAAACTCTCGACGGTTTGCAGAAAAAAATCTGGCAGTTGGCTGGCGAAGAATTCAACGTCAATTCTCCAAAGCAACTTGGCGAGATTTTGTTCGGTAAACTTCTTGCGCAGAAAAAAGGCAAGACGACTGCAACAGGGAATCGTTCAACCAAAGAATCTGAGCTTGAAAAAGTTCGCGACGAACATCCAATCGTGCCGCTTCTTCTTGATTACCGCGAACTTCAGAAACTTCTTTCTACATACATCGACACTATTCCGGAAAAAGTTTCAGCGGCCGATGGACGATTGCATGCGCGTTTCAACCAGACTGGTGCAGTTACTGGCCGACTTTCTTCCACTGATCCAAATTTGCAAAACATTCCGATCAAAAGCGTGCTCGGTCAGCGGATTCGCAATGCGTTCACAGCCGAGAAGGGGAATGTTCTTGTTGGTTTTGATTATTCTCAGATCGAGTTACGAGTTGCGGCTTTTCTTTCCGGTGATGAAAAACTAATTGAAATTTTTAAATCTGGCGGGGACATTCATGCTGGAGTTGCGTCGGAAGTTTTTAAAGTTCCGGTTGAAAAAGTGGATGCCGAAATGCGTCGTCGAGCAAAAATAATTAATTTCGGAATTTTGTACGGCATGGGCGTAAATGCGCTAAAGACAAACCTCGGAACTGACAAAGACGAAGCCAAACGTTTCCATGAAGAATATTTCAAGAATTTTCAAACCCTCGCTAATTATCTCGAAAAAACCAAGTATGAAGCCGCAAAAAGTGGCTACACAGAGACCTTTTTTGGTCGCCGCCGGCATTTTCCTGGAATCCGCTCAAAGTTGCAATTCATCAAAGCAATGAACGAACGAATGGCGATCAACGCGCCGATTCAGGGTACTTCGGCTGACATGATCAAGCTCGCCATGATTCGGGTGAATGAAATGATCGAGCGAGAAAAACTTGATTCTGAGGCGTCATTAATTTTGACCGTTCACGACGAACTGGTGTATGAAGTAAAAGAAAATCAGGTTGAAAAAATTCGCCCGAAAATTGAAGACATCATGCAAAGTATTCTTTCGACAAAAGAAACTAGCGGAGTGCCGCTTGTGGTTTCAAGTGAAGTCGGTAAAAATTGGGGCGAGATGGAATAACATGATTTATTTTGTAACCGGTGACGATAGGCAAAAAGTTCTGAAAACCTCGCAAGGACTCGTGGCAGCTTTGCAGAAAAAACGCCCGGGCGCGCTCGTCTTTAGAATTTCTGCTGATGATTGGAGCCGCAACTCGTTCGACGGTATTGCTGGTGGCCAAGGCCTTTTTGAAAATAAATATATTGTTGTCCTTGAATCACTTTTCCAAAACGAGGAGGCGGCCGAATATTTCGGCGATTCTGAGAGAATGAAAGAACTCAAGGTCGCTGACCACGCTTTTGTTTTTGTTGAATATTCTCCCAAGGCGCCGGTCAAGAACGCTATTAAAAAGCACGCAGAAAAAGTCTGGGATACAAGCGAGCAAGCTGGCCCAAAATCCGCCGGTCGAGTCGAGTTTAATATTTTTGCACTGACCGATGCGCTTGGTGAAAGAAATCGTTCAAGACTCTGGGTTTTGTATCAGCGAGCGCTTATGCAGGGGAGTGAACCAGAAGAAATTCACGGTATTTTATTTTGGAAGATCAAAAGTTTGCTCGCTGCCGCTCAGAGCAAAACTGCCACAGATGCTGGTCTTAAACCTTTTGTTTGGAGTAAGTCGCAAGGATTTCTTAAAAAATATTCACTCGCTGAACTCAAAAAAATGTCGAGTGATATGGTTGGTTTGTATCATTTGTCACGAATTGAAAGTTTGGAGTTGGAGGATGAGTTGGAGAAATTTTTATTACGGGTTTAGGTAGATTTTTAATTACGGTAAAAGAAAAAGCCCACCACCCGGTGGGCTTTGAAATCCTTCGCGTTCGTTTCAGTCTGGAGTGAGCATGCATGCCCTTTGAGCTGACGCTTCGAGTGAGCCGAAGACGACATGTTCACAAAGGAAAGAGATCGCAAGATCGAGACGTTTTTTTCCAGTTTTTCCTTCGTTGATTGCTGTCTTGAGATCGCCCTGAGCAAGAGACAAGTGGCCGAGGTGCCATATCTCGGCAAATCGTCCATCGAGACCACGACGCGAGCGCAAGCACTCAAACCCGTAAGACTCCAACCTTCTGACTTGTGTGCGGTAATTTTCCGCGCTGTAGGCGTATCCGCAGAGATGTTGAATTGAGATCGAAGGACTGCTGTGTTCACCGATCTCATCGAAGCTGTGTTTCTTAAGAAAGATGCTGTTGCCATTTTTAGACCACGGCAGCCAGAAGGGAACCATGCGATCGTCTGTGATCGGGAGAGGCTCTTCAAAGTTCGGCCGAACAACAAGTCTTCCGTTTTCGGTCTTGACCCAGCACATGCCGGTTCCCAGACAGCCCCTGAGTTTTTTTGATTCGTCTTCTGTTAAGCCGTCGATGGTTAGACCTCGGATGCCTTGTTCGCTCTTGGTCCCAACAATCCTTACCTTCTCTAATGCCGAACTTTCCTGAGTCGTGCTTTCTTCAGTATCTTGCGCCATGACGATCTCCTTTACTTGTAAGGTTCTATTCTGGCGGAAATATATTCCACTTAGTAAAGAATTGCAAGAAAAAACCCACCGGGTGGTGGGCTGTGTTTGGTTTTGTTTATTCAATGGCCATTGCTAAGCGCTGGACAGAAACGTCTAGCGTGCCAAACCTTGTTGCTCTGGCAAGGAACTGAAGAGCGGCGTCGAATTTGTCCCTCTCGGTATTCTTTCCTTCAAGGCTTTTTTTGAGTTCACCTTCAGCACACCAAAGAGCAGGAAGGAACCAAATCTCCCAATATCCTCCATCCTCTCCTCTTCGTGAGCGAAGGCATTCAAAGCCAAAGGACTCGAGTCTGCGAGCGTTGTGTTTGTAGTTTTCTGGTGTGTACTCATATCCGCACAGGGACTGGATCAAAATTGATGGGGAAGAGTAACCGCCTAGCCTTTCCATATCAATTTTATTCAGTTTAGTAGTACCCTTGGTTTGTCCCGGCTTGCTCCAAAATGGGAGCATTTCGTCATCATCGATCGGATCAGGTAAGGGCTTAAACACCGGAGCGGTTTCAAGCCGGCCGTTCTTGCCACCCTTGATCCAGTGTGATCCCGCTTCTACACACGCTTGTAACTTATCAAACTCACTTCTGTTTAGTCCTGAGATCCTGATTTCACAACCCTCACCTTCATCACCGACTCTGGTCGAGGTAATACGAGCACTCATAGCCGTGGTCCCTTCTCCAAATGATTCGCACATATGTGCCTCCTTATGTTTCTGAACTTAAATTCTGTCCAGAATATATTCCACTTATTAAAGAATTGCAAGAAAAAACCCACGCTATCGTGGGCTTTTGTGTTCTCACTTTCTACTTCTTGTCATGCTCTATCGACACTCGCTGAATCGACATATCAAGCGAAATGAATGAAACGTTTTTCATCATAAAATTCAGTGCGGCGTCTTGTTTCCGCCTCTTGTCCGCAGTCCTGATCGACCCGACCATTTTCCCGAGATCGCCCCTCGCCTTAGACAAACACGACAGAAGCCAGATTTCCTGGGGTTGTTCCTGCCCATTTGACGTTGAACGAAGACATTCAAAGCCGTAGGACTTCAGTTTCTCGGCCTGTATCTGGTATTCGCTTGGTGTGGAACTGTGACCACCGAGACCTCGTATGATGATCGCTGGCAGTGGGTGATTGTTCGGATTTTCATTGCCGAAGTTTGTTTTGACGTGGCCTGGCAGGGCTTCCTGAGCTGGCACTGTTTCCAAACCGCTATTTGATTCCGAACTAGCCATCATGGCCTCCTTTGCAAGTGGTTTTCTGATCCGACTTGAACACCCGATTTGAACTGGAAAATCTGTCGGAACTATAATTCAAGGTTAAGAAAATTACAATTCGTTAATTCCTAATCTTGTCGTCAAGGATAATTTCCTTGCCAGGTTTTTCTATTTGTCCGCCCAGTACATTCGTGCTGGGCATCCGCGTTCGGGAATGTCCGAGCAAGCTCGTCCATTCCTCTCTCTTGTCCGCCCAGTAGGGATCGAACCTACGACCAAGTGCTTAAAAGGCACCTGCTCTACCGCTGAGCTATGGGCGGATATCCATAGTGGATGCGACAAAATATACCTAAATTTCGAGCGAAAGTAAAATTGTGTCCTGACCCGAGTTGACCAGATAGATTTTTTTGTTAAAATTCTTTTTGGTGGTAAGACCAAGAGTTTGTATCTAGTGACATGGTGGACATGACGCAAAAACCTCTGCATGGTGCAGAGGTTTTTGATTTCTTGAACTTTTCTTAAGAAAAATTTTAACCCGCTTATATTATTGTTTGCGAACGGGCGAGATTGGTAATCCGTCCATGGGCACGCTAGTGGCCTAGGCTTTCGGTCTTACCACCCAAGAGTTGCGGGTTCCCCGTCTTCGCGGGCCCGTCGTGTCCAGTAAAAATTGACTGACAGTTTTGCTTTACAATGGCAAATCAAAAGCGAGCAAGCCAGCGCCAAGGAATAGAAGTGACTTGGCCATGGCGATTGTGAAAATGAGCATCCAAACCTCTTGGAAAGAAAGGCGGGCGTTTGAATTTCTTTTATAAGCTTCGACGAGAACGAAAACAATAGCGAGAATGGCCGAGATCTGAGTGTAGAGACCGACAAAAAGAAAAATACCAAGGACGATTTGAACTTTGGTCAGGATTGGAGCGATGCTAAGCGAGCCGATTTTTTTATTACCCCAAAAATTTGCCCAGGCTGTGGATTCTTGTGAGTCTTGTTTGTGGCGACGGATTCCTTGGAAAATAAAAAAACCACCGAGGACGATGCGCAAAATGAATGGAGCGAGTAGGGCGTAAGTAAACAATTCTGGAAATGTTGAAAGCATAACAAAATTATATCATTTTCACTGACGGACGACAGTTGCACGGCAGTGCACGACAGCCAGTGTAATACGGTGTAGTATGCCGGTATGAAAAAGTCCGGTGCAACAGTTTGTATCATTCTCGACAATATCCGCAGTAGCCACAACGTTGGTTCGATTTTTCGCACCGCTGACGCCCTTGGTCTCGGCACCGTTGGTAGAATTTATATTGCCGGCTACACGCCTGCCCCGACTGACAAATTCGGTCGAGCGAATAAAGAAATTTCGAAAGTGGCACTTGGGGCCGA
Organism: uncultured Candidatus Saccharibacteria bacterium; assembly: GCA_964390475.1. Lineage (GTDB taxonomy): Bacteria > Patescibacteriota > Minisyncoccia > Phycocordibacterales > DATGWK01 > JAHFLV01. Next base: position 19,258 of record CAYMIB010000003.1, read on the forward strand.
AAAAACTCTAGACTGGGAAATTGCAAAAAGTGTCTCGACTTTAATAAAAAAACTTCGGTCGGAAAAATACAAAATTGTTGCAGTTGAGCAAAGTTCATCTGCAAAGGACTATAAAAAATTTAAATTAGCTGTTGGTAGTCAAACTGCTTTTATTTTCGGCAACGAAGTTTCTGGAATTTCTAAAAAAAATCTTGCGCTCTGTGACGAAATCATTCAAATTCCAATGAGAGGGGAGAAAGAGTCGCTAAACGTTTCAGTTGCGTTCGGTATTGCTCTTGCACGGATTTTAAATCTGTAGCTTAAATAGCGTATGTATCGACAACTCGTCCAGCATTGTCCAAAAGTTCTATACTGTCTCTTTCTTTTAAGCCAAAAAGTCCTCTGTAGTTGGTGTAAACTCGCCACTCATCTTCCAAAAAATCTGCGTCGCCGGCATGGTTTGCAACACAAGTTGGGTAGTTAACCTTTGTTTTGAGAAATGTTTCGCACGAATTGGAAAGTCCCAAATCCTTAAAATCGCGTTCTTTCGGCACTCGGCAGATCGGCAATCCTTCTAAATAGTCCAAACATTTGTCGTTGATATTTTTAGAAAGGTCCGGAGCGTCGTCGATCACCCTCGGGCAACTTGTCCAGAGTTGAGGATGAAAATTATTTTTCTCTTCGAGAAAACCGGAGCATTTATTTATTCTAAAAGAAGTGTTGATGGGAGAATTACCGATAGAAACCACCACCCTAGAACGTGAAGTAAGGACAATCGGACTCTGATCCTTTACGCCGACTGTTGGAATATTGGCCGCTCCGCCGATGACCGTTTCCTGGCCGGTTCGAACACTTCGCAGTTTCCAGCCGGTAATGAGCAAGGTTTCGCCTTTGTCCAAGGCAAAATTGAGTGAAACGTATTCATCAAAAGAGCCCGGGTTATTGATGCTGGCTATTGAAACTTTGCCTTCGTATGGAGCGAATACGGTTTGGCCGCGAGAATCAACGTACGAATATTCTGGAGAATTGTAAACCAAAGTTGAATTCGGACTGACGTTGCTCGTGTAGTCGTAACTGTTTTCGGTACGCAGTTCCTCGGTCGTTGTCGCGTTTGAGCTGATTGTGATTGGGCTGCCACTGCGAAAAATTTCGCCACCGGAAGCAATGCCGATGATAACGATCGCAATGATTATTAAAATTCCAACTGTATTGCTACTCATTTTTTAAATTGATCGTGAAGCCGCAGTTCTTAGGTGAAAATTTTCTGGTGCTTTGGGCAAAAATGGGCACTGCGGCCACCAACTTTCATTCGAGTAATTGTACCATCACAATTTCTGCGGGCGCAGGTTTCACCTGTGTGTCGGTAGACATGATGTTTGTTTTGGAATTCGCCTGGTTTGCCGTCGATGTTTCGATAGTCAGACTCCGAGTCGCCGCCAAAACGAATGCCACGCTCGAGCACCAGTTTCATTTCTTTAAAAAGCGAGCGCAAAAGTTTTTCAGGCACGGCCGGCGCGCGTGAAAGGGGATGAATGCTTGCGGTCCAAAGCATTTCGTCGGAATAAATGTTGCCAATGCCGGCTACAACTGACTGATCCATCAGAACTTGTTTAATAGGTCTAGTCGGCCAACGCAAAAGGCGTTCTCTAAACTGCTCATACGTAAAACTTTTTTCAAGCGGTTCTGGCCCAAGTAAAGCGAGGTCGGGGAGTAGGGCGGTTTCTTTTGTCGGAAAAACAAAAACCTTGCCAAATTTTCGCAGATCAGAAAAAACTAACTGCTTTTTATCCGAAAGAGAAAAAACTAAACGAATGTACTGGTTGTATGGATCTTGAAGTGGACCTTTCTCGCGCGGCAACCATGTGCCACTGACAAGTTCATATTTTCCGTACAAAAGGTGCCCGGTCATTTTCATGTGAATGAGCACGGTATGACCATTTGAAAGATGGATCAAAACGTTTTTACCTCGGCGTTCGGCTCGGGCGAATTTTGCACCCGAAACGGCTTTGCGGAAGTTCTTGAAGTAATGGACGTTCTTAATATTCGATTTCCCGGCATGGGATGGGCTGTTGTAGCTAGACCAAACGTCGGTAATTGTCTTGTTTTTGAGGCGGCGGTTTAGGCCTTTGACCGTCGTATGGACTTCTGGGAGTTCTGGCATGGCCTTAATCTAGGCCGAAATAGGGGAAATGTAAAATAGGGCCTATTCTGGGTATCTATTGACAATATTACTTACATATGCTATATTTACACCAGAGAGTGGGCAATGTGTCCACTCAGCTTCAGTTCTGGGAATTATCCCAGACACACAGAAAGAAAGGCAGGATGCACATGAAGATGATCAATTGTCTCGTTTTGGCTTCGGCGTTGGCTTGCGCTCTCTCGACTTCGACGGCGCGGGCGGAAGAAATCTACTCGAGTTCTCAGTTTTCCGTCGGTCAGGACTTCAACTCCGGCGAGGCCTTCGGGTACGTGGGCGGTGAGAACGCCGTCATCACGGACATGTCCACGAGCGTGAGCTACTGGGTCGACCCGACCACGGGCGTCATCACGCTCAATTGCTCCTTCAGCATCACCGGCGACTTCATCGTCGACCCGACCGTGAACAGCCCCTACCTCGACATTTACGAGAACCAGGGCTTTCACCAGTCGGCGCACCTGTCGCTGACCGATGTCGTGATCAACGGCAACAACGTTGACTACACCGACCGCGTCAACCTGAACATGAACCTGGCGGCGTACATCTACCGCAACGACGAGCACACCGTGCTGTCCGGCTACAACTACGTCTGGGTCAATGTCGAGGGTGCGATCCCGACCTGGGCGTCGATCGGAACCCACGTCTACGAGAACAGCCCAGACCAGGACTGGTCCGCTCACGGTTCGTTCCAGTTCATCGTGACGGCCGTTCCGTCCCCGGGCGCGATCGGTCTCTGTGGCATCGGCTCGCTCATCGCGATCCGGCGTCGGCGTCAGGGCTGATTCATCGGTTGGTTCTCAGTTCTTTTGTTCTTTCTGTGAGGGGCCTGGCGTGAAAACGCTGGGCCTCTTTTTTTTGCCAAAATTTTGCCAAATTTTCTTGGTATTATAAAAGCATGAGTCATTTACATACTGCTTCAACAGAACACTGTGCCGCTTGTGGTGGGGAAGTTGATGGGTACAAGTGTCCAGGTTGTGGAAAAAGTTCTGCTAATTTTGATCATGATCATTTTCGTAATTGTCCCAAGGAAACGAAAATGAAACTTAAATGTAAAGCTTGCGGGAATGCTGAGACCGAGTGCGGGTGTTAGCGCCGTTTTAATTTTATTTACTTACAATTTTATCCAACTCCTCTCTGGCCACCTCAACGTCGCTCCAAGGAGTTTTTTTATTGTTGGCTTCCATGATGTATGGATCGGTGCCTTTGCCGGAAATGAGCACGACATCACCAGAGCGGGCATAAGATATGGCACGAGCGATACCTTCTCGACGATCCAAAATAACATCACAAGGTTTTTGGGTCACAGCGACACGCATTTCATTTAGAATTTTTTGCGGGTCCTCGTCGTACGGGTCTTCATTCGTCAAAATAATTTGGTCGCAGTACGTGTCGGCTATTTTGGCCATGCCGGGACGTTTCCAAGTGTCGCGACCGCCGCCGGTGTTTCCTAGGACGCAGATTTTGCGCTGATTTGGAAAAGCTTTGTAGAGTTTTTCTAGGGAATCAATGGTATGAGCGTAGTCAACGACAACATCAAAATCTTGTTTTGAGCTAATCGAAACTTTTTCAACTCGGCCAAGAATGCCGGGCATGTTCTCGATCGCTTCTTTGATTTTCTGATCAGAAATTCCAAGGCTGCTGGCTGTGGTCGCCGCCGCCAAAGCGTTATAGATATTGAAAAGGCCGATTAGTTTTGGGCGAATTTCGAGGCCGTGAAAATTAAAAAACGTATTATTTTCGTCTACAGAATAAGGTTCGACGCTGTGTAAAGAGTACGTAACTTTTTTGTCAGCGTTCATGGCTAGAAAACGAAAAGCTTCTGGGTCGTCGCTGTTTACCACGATCGTTCGGTTTGGTTTTTTGGAAGTTTCAATGAGTTTGGCAATGGAAAGTTTGGCTGCGCGGTATTTTTCATATGAACCATGTGATTCGATATGCTCAGGTGAAATGTTTGTGAAGACAAAAGCATCGAGGTCGATCCATTTATGCCTAAACTGTTTCGCGCCCTCCGAAGTCATTTCAACAACGGCATGAGTACAACCGGCCGATTTTGCTCGAGCGAGAAAATTTTGCATAAAAAATCTTCCTGGCATCGACATTTTGTAGAGGTTTCGCTCAGACTTGTCGCCGATTTTGAAGCGAATGGTGTTTGAAAGCGCAGTTTTGTAGCCAGCATTTTCCAAAATCGCATTCAATATTTCAGTCGTGCTCGATTTGCCTTTGGTACCAGTGACCCCGATGATGTACATGCCTTTGGCGGGGAAGCGGTGCAAGACGGCCCCGGTCAGTGACAGACCGAAATGATAAATTGGTTGAAAAAATCTAAAAACCGCCGCAGGAATTATTTTTTTTAAAACTTCTTTCATGTTGTTTTCTTCTGATCTTTATTTACTACCGCCCAAAACCTTTAAGGCTTTTTTTACCTTCTCGCCAGTTGAAATAGTCGCTCCGTCCTTTTCGGCGCCAGAAATCTTTTTTAAAACATCGCGCGACTCACGTTCAGAATATCCTAATGATTTCAGGGCTTCGAGGGCGTCTGCTTCACCAGCTAGGTCGTGAGGAATGTCGCCGTCGCCACCCATGACCCCGATTTTCTCTCGCAATTCCAGAATAATTTTTTCTGCCAACTTGCGGCCGATGCCGGAAACTTTGGTGAGGTAAGCCAAGTCGCCAGAAGAAACCGCTCGGCGCAAGGTCTGAGGGCTGGCGACATTGATCACTCCTAAAGCGGTCTTTGGCCCGATGCCGGAAATATTGATGAGAAGCCCGAATATTCCAAGGGAATCTTTGTCGGCAAAACCATATAGGTCGAGGGCGTTTTCCCGGACAGCTAGGTGGGTCCAAAACGAGGCAGTTTCGCCAATTTTGAGTCGACTCAGGGCATCTTCGGAGGCAAAAACCTTATAACCAACTCCGCCGACGTCCAAAATACAGAACCGCAAATCTTTATCAATTACCTTGCCTTGGAGGTGAGAAATCATTTCGGCATCATATCAAAATTTGTCACTTCCCGCGACGTGTGATACAGTATCCGGCACAAAAGGAATAGAAGAAAAATCGCAAAAAACCCATGCCAATCACCGAATCAGCCAAAAAAGCCCTTAGAAATTCTCGCCGAAAGCGAGGCTTCAACATGGTTAGAAAAAACGTCCTTAACAGCTCAATTAAGAACTTCCGAAAGCTCATCACTGCAGGCAAGGTAGACGAAGCAAAAAAAGTTTTCTCAACTGTTGAACAAGCGATCGATAAGGCCGCTAAAACCAATCTAGTAAAGTTCAACAATGCTAGCCGAAAAAAGTCTCGCCTCCGAGCGCTTTTGAAGAAGCACACTAAGTAAAAATAAAACACCGGTCACTGCCGGTGTTTTAAGTTGTTACTCTAGCTACTAGCCTTAGTTTAGAGTGAGAATAAGTTCTTTAACTGTAGCAAACCAGATAAGGTGGGCGGCGGCGGCACCGACGATGAAGCCAGTCAGGGAAGAGGCAACGGTTTTGCCGATCTTCATTGGGTATTGTCGGTTCTCGACTGAAACAAAATCTCTAAAAATGTTTTTCATATCTTTTATTATTAATATTTTCTTAGCTAAATAATAGCATGTTATTCAAGCCGCAACCGCCCATTTTCACCACATTTGCGCCGGCAGGTTTATTGAGTAATATAGTCTGAGAAATGTCGGGGTTGGTTTTTGACCAAAGTGAGCTAGTGAACAAGAAAGGGAAGCGACATGGCACGTACCGTTGATACCAAAGTGAAGTGTCCGCACTGCAAGACGGGAAATATTTTTGCCGAAGTTGAGTCCAAATTTGATACAACGTTTGGTCCAGCAGTCTTTGGTCCTGGGTCCGAGTCCCAACATCGTCAGGTTGTTTCTTCTTTCTATTGCTCGAATCAAGATTGCGCATTGCTTTTTCGGAATCCACCTGGAAAACCGAATTTCGTAGGAGAAATTCTTTCCCATATAGCTGAAGCTGGGGAGACGCGGCGGTTTGGGATGTCCGAACAAGCAATCAATGACATGCGAGTACGTTTTGAGGATCGAATAGTTCCGGGAAGGGGCTCTGTAAGATCTGCCCCAGACCTGTCACTTCTTTGTCCGGATTCTGAGCAGTCTGAGCCGGATGAGGATGATTGTTGCTGAAAAAAAAGATTATCAGCCCCGCTAAGACTGGCGGGGTTTTCTTTTACGTCTTGGTGTCTTGGCAAAATCTGTGCCCCCGGCAGGAATCGAACCTGCATTACAAGATCCGCAATCTTGCGTTCTATCCATTGAACTACGAGGACGGTTTTTCTACTCGAGCTTCGCTAATGTACTACAAAAAGGACTTTTATCCAATTCCACGACAGAGAACCTAGAACAAACCTAAATTTAGAAACCGAGGTATTCCATCACTTGCTCGAGAAGCGGTTCAGTCTGTTCTTCCTCTGGAATTTTTGTAGCCAAGAAATGTCGAAGCTCATCTTTTTCTTCTTCATTTAAATTAGCGACCGGAATAATAATGTGGGGCATGACGATTCGGTTTGTCTTGATGAGTAGGCGAGGGTTTTCAAAATGCTCGATCCAAAAAGAGACGAGGTTGGTGTATGAGAAACGATATTTGTCGACAGTCACGCCACCGTCGCTGATTTCGATGTCGTGTTCGTGCGGTTTTCGGGCTGCATACATGGTGAGAGAAAAAGTGCCGATCACAATGAGCACTGCGAGAAGAACGTTGTTTAGTATGACCGCTGTAGCTGCCGCAGAGACGGCAATTATTCCAACCACCCAATACCAGTCAGCGCCCTTTGGCCGATGATAGTACTCATGAGTGCGAAACCGGTAAGAATTCATGCTTAAAATAGTAGCATAATTTTTTTAAGGGATGTTGAATCCAAGTTTCTCTTTCGGTTTCTCTTCTTCGGTAATGAGCTGTTGAATTGTTTTAAACACAATTTTAAACTGACCATCATATTTCTTCTCAAGTTGCTCGATTTTTTCTTTCAACTCCTTATGTGAAGCAAACATCTGGCGTAGGCGCGTAAATGTCCTCATGATCTGAATATTGACCTGAATCGCTCGGTTGCTTCGTAGGACGCTAGAAAGCATAGCAATGCCTTGTTCGGTGAAGGCGAATACTGGAGTTCTTCTTGCTTTCGATCCTGCGGCGGTCACAATTTGTGACCGCCAGAGTCGATCCTCAGTCTTATTTAGCTTAAACATGAAGTCAACGGGAAATCTCGAGATATTTCTTTTGACCGCCTGATTCAAGGTTTTAGTTTTAACTTGATAAAGCTCTGCTAAATCAAAATCCAGCATGACTTTTTCGCCTCTAATAATGTAAATTTTATTTTTAATTTCCTCGACAGCGGTTGAGTCTAGGGGAACTATTTTATTTTCCATACTGCCATCTAAGCACAACTAGGTTAAAGTTTTCCTTAAGAAAATTTAAATCCTGAAGTCACAATTTGTGACTTCAGGATGCTGACGTTTACCCAAACTTGATATCACAAATTGTGACCTTGAAAATGCTGTGTTAACTATATAAAAAATGGTGCCGGCCCGAGGGCTGACACCATTTACTGTTGTGATTTCTGAAACGAAACTAAACGATACGAAGGCTGACTGTGAACACTGATGCCGGCGACATAGCTTTGCAGGCTTCGTACTCTTTTTCTGTGAGAAGGAGAAGAAATTCGTAGTCGGGGCAGGGTGTCTCACAGTCATGGATGCCGTCGAAACCACTGAAAGATGACAGCTTCATCATTCTCGACACTTGCACGTGTGTTGACGGGGGTAACGAACTCAATGACAGAGACACGTCCTCGACTCTCTCCAGTGTCACAATCGCCAGGTCGTCGGCGGTGATCGATTTTCGGTCCGCTCGGTCCCTGTTATCTCCTTCAGTTCCGATTGGAAGCTCTCTGCTCTCAAAAGAACAACTGAGCTTGCGACCCACGAGATCGAATGACATCAGAAGACCGTGTCTGATGCATGTTTCTTTGTCCAGGACTAAGGACGATACCAACTTGCCACCACGTCCGGGTGCGAATGGTTTGCCTCGGAGTTCGAGTCTGAACGGCACATTGCTACTTCCGGTAGCTGCGACTTCTGCGATCAGGAAATCCTTCGTGATTCGAACGGGGCCCGTTGGCATAGCGATACTCCTTGTTTGCGGGTTTATGGTCAACGACCGATTTGTTTCTTTTGAGTTCTGTTTTGCACCATATCAGATAAAATGTAGATGTCAATGCTTTTCAGCAATATGCTTCCAAGGCAAACAAAAACCCCAACAGAATTGGGGTTTGAGGTCGTTATGTCGTTGCCAGACGAATTCTTGCTCCACGCTTTGCTTCGTCAGTTGCCATTTCCTCGGCAACTGCGATGAGATTGTTCAGGTGTTCGATGTTGGTTCGGTCGGCGACAGTTATAGGACCTGTCCGAAGTGCGAATGAAACAACATCTCTAAACTCCCGACTGCCGATCATGTAGGTTTTGTCTTTGGCCGGATCGTCTTTTTGTGCCTTAGTGAAAGACCAGGTACCTTTTTCGAGATCAATCTCGACACCGTATGGACATGCTTCAACCAAGCGCGTGTACGTTGACTGACATATGATCGTTTCCCAAACGAGATATACCAAATTTTTCGGGTCGGTGGGCATCAATGCTCCTTTCAGGGAGATTCGTATGGTGTACTTTGCTGTATGTCATATTACTTGAAGGGGAAAGAAGCCGCAAAGGCGATTTCATTTTTTCAATCAATGGTAGACGAATGAAAAAAGCCACCCATGTTGCAGGGTGGCTTGGTGAGAAAACTAAGTAGTGAGATCTCAAATCATCAGGTTTGTGGTGTGCGTAGACCGGCGCCGAAGTTTGGACCAAGCTTGTGAACCCAAATCGATCAGTTGTGTGTATAGAGCGCAGACACACATCGATAGTATGATGTTGAAGAAAATGAGCAACACCCAATTTGACCCGATAACCATGTGACCGACCAGCGCATTATCGGCGATAGAGAATGTGGTCGTACCGAACCCGTGAACCTTGTAAACCCAGACGATCGACCTGTCTACTGTCATGAACCCAGCCTGCTCATCGCTCATAAAGACGACATGCTCTTGTTCCTCATGGAAGAGCTTGTTGTAGATCTCCGGCGACGAAACGTCTTGGACGAGTGCATCCTTTCCAAACCTCTTCTTGATGTAGGCCCCGACTGAATCGAAAACTTTTTCATCGGACTTCAAGTCTACAACCGTATAGTGTGTCGGGAGTGGCGTTTGTCTCTCGAAGTGTTGCGTACGGACATTGGGTAGGTAATGATACGCATAGAGGACAGAGCCGGTCAGATAGAGAATGAATACGATTGCGATTGCGACTCTCGACCTGATGAAGCGTTCCAAACCACTGATTTTTTCCATGACAAAGCTCCTTTCGTGAGCGCTGGGGTGTACTTGACTAAGTGTCATGCTACTTGTTTTATCAAGAAAATCAAGTGCGAGCATGGCTATAATAAAAGAAAAGAAACAGCAAAAACAACTTCCATTTTCACTTAGCGAAGGACGGTTGAGCCCTTCGCTTCGCTCAGGATCTTTTAGTTGTTAGAACTTAATGGCAATTATTGATCTCTCGTGCCCAAACGTTTCTGGATCTTCTTGAGATTTCCTGTGTGTAAATTCTTTTATCTTTGATTCTAGGTCTGCGGGCCAAGGGATAAAAAGGGAAGTAAAATCCGATGATTTCATAAAATCTTCAAAACCGTCAGTGAGTACAGTGATTATGTCTCCTGTTTTTACATCAAACTTTCCTGAGCAAAGATATTTTTCGGCCTCTTTTTCGCCAGTTATTACCCCATAACCGATTTTTCTATTTTGTTCATCAATCCCATTTCGCTTTGTTTGCCAGTTGAAGATAGTTTTAGCTTTTTTGTCATTAGGGTCACCGGTAAATGTTGGACCATCTGCTTCTTTGAGTGCATTGCATTGAGGTGATGAAAAAATCATTTTGCCGTTTGAGAAGCCCATAACGTACGAATCACAGATGGAGCCCCAGTAAACTGTGTTCTCTTTAATAATCACAAAAGCCGCCGTCGCGGCATAAAAATCATTTTTCCAATAGTCCACTGTGTCTTTTGTTCTACCGAGCCCTGTATTATATTTTCGTACCGCTTCGTTTGCCTGGATAAAAAAATCGACAATATCTCCATCCTCAAACGTCTCATATTTTGCTTCAGCAGCTTCTATAAATTCCTGGCAGAAAATTTTCGCCAGATCTCCCGCTGGTGATGGATTAGGATACGGTTCTTTATCTAAAATATATTGGATGAGTGTTACTCCGTCTGCAACAACGAAAATAGGATATTTTTTTGATTGCAGTAAGAAATCTTCTTGCGGATGAGGGTGTTTGTAGTCGTCAGGGTTTCCGCCTAATTTTTTAACGGCAATCTCGACAAATTTTTCTGATGGGGCCTCAAGCAAACTGAATATTTCCATTTCTGAATTATATCAGGAGGTTAATTTTCTTGGCGGGAGTGGTTAGGTATGTTCAGAGCTATTGATTAGAAGTGTGTTCGTTAGGATATAAAATTATTCAACCTTGCTTAATATTTCGTTAATAAAGTTAATCTTTCTTGTGTAGTATTCTCTTGTGCTTACACCTGTAGCTTCTTCCTTCAATATTCTATATTGCTCTAATGCGTCAGGGTTTTCTTTTAAGTAACTCATAAATGTTTCACCATCAATCCAACCCTTATGTTTTTTGTTTATGAGCATAATTTCAACTGTCGTCCCATCAATTTTTACCAAAAACTTTGTGCGTTCAAGTAGGTATATACTTGTTGGCTTTCCAAATACTCGTTCCATTTTAGGTGCCAGTTCCTCAATTTGTTCTGGGGGTAGGGGAATATATACATCAATTTCTCTCTGTCCTGATATGCCTAAACTTGAAGCGCCTCTGTGTAATATTTCCAGCTCTATTCCTATTGCTGATTGAATCTGAGACTTTATTTTTTCAAATTTTTCGTTACATTTTGGGTCAAAAGGAAATATCTCTACCTTATTTGTATCTGATAAGTGATCTACCCATTTTTGTTGTGAAGGAGTAAGCACATGTTAAAGAGTACTTTTTATTTATGCGTTTGCATAGAAAAACCCCGCTAGGCGCGGGGTAGGTAGTAGAACACGGGTCAAACAAATCACCGTCAGACGACAACGATCTCAACCTTGTTGTCGAGCCGGCCCTCGATCCATTGGGAATACAGGGCGTCGAGTTCAAATTTCATCATTACGATTTCTCGTATGTCGGCTTCGGTGACAACACCCCCGTTTGCTGCTCTAAACTCAAGCGCGCGTGTTGCCGTTTCAATCTTCTCCTTTTGATCAAGAATAATCTTGGGGCGAGGCCGTTTCTCCTTAATCATCTGAAGCATGTTTGAGATTGCTTCGGGTCCGTGAAAACGTATGCCGGGCATTTCAGGCATTTGTATCTCCGTTTCAAAAGAACACGTTGAAAGTGGAACCTTCCTACTTCGTCGTTCACCATACTACTCACATTAAAGATTGCAAGATCTAAGTTTTTTCTTTAGATTTATACCCGGAACGATTTTCACTGAATAACAAAGGAGTATTAATGCCGCGCCATACGTTTATTGTCACTATTCTCGACCCTTTAGGATTCCATGCAAGACCATGCACCCAAGTGTCTGAAGTTGCAGGGCGTTTCTCGTCATCGATCACTGTGACTCGCACCGACAAGACCGATAAATCCGCGAACGCAAAATCAGTTATGGAATTGTTAATGCTTCTGGCAAATTGCGGTACGCAACTAAGTGTCACTGCTGAAGGTGAAGATGCTGAAGTTGCGTGTGATGCTCTTGTGAAGTTGTTTGAAACGGAGATCAATATTTCACCTTGAAGACAAGAAGTTTGTAGCTTCTTGTTTTTTAATTCGAAAAAACCGCCCAAAGGCGGCTTATATTTTGTGTGCGGAGGACTGTTGAGCCCTTAGCTTCGCTCAGGATCTTCGAGCTGTTAGAACTTGTTATTTAACTAATTTATAAAAAAGAAAAGCCGCCCGAGCTTGTAGGCTGGGCGGCTTGTTTGAGTGTTGTAGTGCAAAGAACTGTGTTACTTCTGGTACACGCTGACCGCGTAGGTGATCTCGTTGTCTGAGGCTTCCATGACTCGAAGCTTCGCAAAGATCCCGGTTTCTGCGAGGTCCGCATCACCGTAGACTGTCCGTGCCTTCTCGGGATGGAGCTCAACCGTGGGTACTGAGTAGAACTTGACTTTGTTCGTCTCACTTGGCTGATTGTACACGTAGTAGATCGTGTCACCATCCGCCAATCGAACGTTGTGGGTCTGAGAGATGTCCTGAATGCCGGCGTACCGAAGCTGGCGGGGAGGACCGGGAAGAGTGAGAACCTCGCCCTTCTTGGTGGTGTACAACTTCTCGCCAGCGAACTGGTCGGTGTAGGTGTTGTAGGCGGCCACCGCTTGGGCCACAGACTTCGCATGCCAGCTGATTGCCAGCGTCACAAGGAACCACACGATCGGAATGAGAAGGACAAGAGCAGTAACCGTCATGATCATCGACTTGCGTTTCCGGGTCGTGCATGCTGGCTGGAGTCGGTAGTAGGTACCACCGAGCTCTCTGTCAGTTTCTTCGTTGGTCCACCCGAGAAGGGCAAACCGTCCGAAGGCAACTGCGGGATCCAATCTCCAGACGGACACCGTTTCAGTGACGACGGTCTTGCTACTCACCTGGGTGTGTCGGACTTCCTCCATGGTCATCTCGCCCGTCACAATCTGAAGATGTGGGATGAGCCACGATGGAACCGATTCGATGAACCGCGCGACGCGTTCGGGCACTCGTTGAGTGAACTCACTGGGAGCCCATTGCTTCGCGTTGACGAGGTGGTGGGTGTGCCGCTCTCGCAGCTCTCGCTCGTTGACGGCCGTCTTGGTTGTCGTGGTCACAGTCAGTCCGACACTTGTGGTGTTTTCCTTGTGGTCAACCACTCTCTTGTCATTCTCTCGAAGGAAGTAGTGGTAGTTGCAGACGTCCGAGCTGTTCCACGTGATGATCCCGACGAACTCGTTGTTCACGAGCACCTGGATCCAGAACGCCATTCGGGACACAACACGGACAACACCCTTCTCGAACTCCTCTCGGAGTTCCTTGAGGAGTGTCTCTGTTGGCTTGGCCGCCCTCTCGCTCGAGAGCTTGAGAAGCGGATCCTTGCCGATCGCCGGAAGTTGGGCTTGGAACATCTCACATTGTTTGTCATGGGAAAGCTCGTTGCCCTGCGAGCACTTGATCGACCGCCGAATAGCGGCCTTGACCATGCCCTCGAAATCGCCGAGGTACTTCTGGAGAAGACCGAGGTCGCTTCGATACGCGGCGAAGATCTGGTCTCTCGTGACCCCGTCGTCGTTCAATCCCAAGATCGCCGACTGCCGCCAGAGCTCGTCCGCGATGGAACGAAACACTGGAGGAATCGGCTGCTCAAAGAGCTGTTCGGACGGGGCGAGAACCCCATACTGTCGGCCATCGATGCGCATACTTACGTTCTGCTCATCGGTAGCCAATCCGCTGTCGTTGCCCTCCTCAATATACGCACTGAGGTTGGGACCTGTTGTCTGTGTGGCCATATTTGACCTCCTTTCCTGGTGAACGGTGATTGTTTAGGAACTATACCCCCGTCAAAATACTACATTTAGAATATGGAAAGTCAAGGGTGGGCAATTTCGAGTATTTTTATATGGTGAAGGCACGTTTTTTTACTTATAAAACTTTTTGCGGAGGACCGTTGAACCCTTCGCTTCGCTCAGGATCTTCGAGCTGTTAGAACGTATTACACAGACCGCAGGGCTCTCTCTATGGCCTCGATACCTTCTTGAGTTTGTTCTTTGAGATTTTCTTTAGAAGGATCAAATGTGTATACAAACGGTATGTTTGGAAGTTTGAAATTCTGTTTGTGAAAATTGAACCGCTCCAACGCATGCTCACTGTCTCTGAAAAGCCAAGTGTGTTTGTAATTCTTTAATTTATTGACGATAAATTCGACAGGAGGATTAATATGTATAAAAATTTGCTGAACGCCCGGAAAATCTTTTTTATTTTTTTCGTTATATTTGATTCCTTCTTCACTTCCGGTATTTGCATCCACAGCAATACTGTAGCCAAGCTTTAAGTACTTTTGGCTTATACTGTTAGCAATATCACGGCAGTCGCCAGTGAAGTACCCACCTTCCTCTCTGAGCATTTTTCGGATCTCATCTGTCGAAACTCTGATCAGTTTAAAATGTTCTGCTAGTGGTTTAACTACGGTTGTTTTTCCAGAGCCAATCATCCCGACGGGCATGAGCATCCATTGAGGTGACGGTTTCTCAGTGGGAATATTGAGAGTCTTTTCATACTCTCGAGAAATTTTTTCTAGAATTTCTTTGGGCGCACTCGGTGGCTGGTTCATGTTTTTTGCGGGGAGCCGTTGAGGCCGTTAGAACTTATTATACAGAGCGAATCGGTGAAATCTATGTTCCTGGGCAATAAACGCCCCACGTTGCCACGGAGTGCTACTTTGACACACATTGGAAGAATTTCTTTGTCGTTGCGTATAAGATTATAGTGACATCATGGATTTCTCATCGTCTCAGCGACAGTCTGATGAACATCTTGCGCGCCTTTCTTTGACTGGTACGTGGTATTTTGCGTTTCTCATTGATCGGTATGAAGATAAACTGCGCCGTTATATCAATAGGCTCGGTAGATTTGTTCCCGAAGACGTTGAGGACATTCTCCAGGATATTTTTATGAAAACATATCAGAACCTGAATGGATTCGACGCGTCGCTCCCATTCTCATCGTGGATATACCGGATTGCTCACAATGAGGCGGTATCTTTCTTCAGACGATCGAGGGCGAGGCCACATGGTCATGCCGTGGATATACCAGAGGATATCATTCAGAATATCGCTTCTGAAGTCAATATTTTGAAGACGCTTGAGGAAAAAGATTCTCGCATCATGATTGAAAGATCAATCAATGACCTTGATAAATTGTCCCGAGACATTATCATTCTCAATTTCTTTGAGTATAAAAGTTATGATGAAATCTCAGACATCCTCATGATTCCGCCGGGTACGGTCGCTAGTCGCTTAAGACGAGCCAAAGAAAAGATCCAAAAAGATTTATATGCTAAAGGATACATTCATGAATAATAAAGATGACAAAAAAATATCCGAAGAAATTATTGGCCGAATAGAAAAGGAACACATAAAACTACAGCCGCGCTTTTACTTCACAATGCGTAATGTAGCTATGTGGTGCCTTGCTGTGGCATCTCTTGTTCTTGGCGGGCTTTCTGTTTCAACTATAATTTTCCGTTTAAGTAATGTGCCGCGAATTTTATTGCCCCCAGACATGCGCACCGGAAGTTTTTGGGAAATAACAGCACTTATTCCCGTGGCCTGGATCATTATTTTTGGTCTATTTGGATATGTAACATACCTAGAAATTCGTCGCACCCGCCAGGGATATAAATATGAACTCTCAACACTTCTTTTGGTAATGGTAGTAGTAAGCGGAGTTTTGGGTTTAGCTCTCTACAAGCTCGGTAGCGGCTACGCTATTGATCAATTCGCTGGCCGTCATGTGCCTTTTCAGAGGGATGTCGAAGCCCTTCAGCGAGAACGTTGGTTTGACCCGGAGCATGGTTTTTTGGTCGGGCAAGTGGTCGAAGAAAGTGAAACAGGTTTCTTACTCACTGATCCTGAAGGTGGGGCGTGGTTAGCTATTTATGCAAGTGTTATATCTGAACAAGAAAAAAACTTCATCGTGCCCGAAGAAAAAGTTGGACTTCTTGGCAGAGCGGGAAGTACAGACAGTACATTTCTTGTCTGTATGATTCGGCCACTTGAGGTGAGAGGACGAGGCTTTTTTCCTCGAAGGTTATCTCCATCAATGATAAAACACGGCACCTCGACCCATGAAAGAAATTTCGATACATCGCGTAGTAATGAATGTGAGGGCGTACGACCTCCAAATATTATTCGCTAATCAATTAACAAATGAATATTAAAACAAAATATGTAGTACCGGCGGCACTCCTCGGTGTGCTGATGGTTGGGGCGACGAGCGCGTATGCCTTTGGAGGATTCAATCCTGAGGCCTTCTCAAACTTTACCTCTGAGGAGCAAAATGCAATACAAAAAATTCAGGATATCCGTGAAGCTGCCGAAGAGGACGTACAGCAAGTCCTTGAAGACGCGGGGCTTACTATAGAAGAAATCCGTGATGCACAGCACGCATTCGGTGAAGTTCAAAGAGAAAAACTTGATGTGGCTCTCGAGTCTGGAGACTACGACGCTTACCAGGCTCTGGTTGCGGAAAGTCCGAGAGCTACTGATCTAACTGAAGAAGTTTTTGATCAGCTCGTCGAGGCACATAAGCTTCGAGAAGCCGGAGACCATAAAGGGGCACGAGCAATTATGGAAGATCTAGGGCTGAAGGGCTTGGAAGGTCACAAGCACGGGTTTGGGGGCCCAGGTTTTGGCCAACGGACCATGAGTAATAAATAATTAATAATTCTCGAAATACTCCGGCGACGGGGTGTTTTTTGTTTGGCCATTTTAAATTGGCGGAGGACCGTTGAGGCTGTTAGAACTTGGTACTGGAATGCTTGCTTATTTTACGTACCAAATTAGAAAAGATGTGATCTGCTTCGCTCATCATGTTCCAATATCAGGTAGCTGTTTTTCCTCAATTATTTTGGAGTCAAGGATCTTATTAATTTTGTTTTTAATCCTGAATCTCTCATCGTTTTTTAAATAAACCTGTCTCGCTAGATAAATAAAATCATTACCAAAATTTTTGTCTATTTCATATTTCCGTAT
>CAYMIB010000004.1:0-29933 GCA_964390475.1 uncultured Candidatus Saccharibacteria bacterium
AGCCACAATGCCGCTGGTAGCAAGCCGCCAAAAAACGCATAAAAAAGAGCCTGAAGATCCAAATCCATTAGCACAATTATAGCAGACCAGGTGATCCTACTTCGGCCACTCCTCCACAAGTAAAAGTCCGCGGTCGGCACCTGTTTTGGTAGGCAAAAGCGACCAAATTTCTTCAGTCACAAAAGGAATAAACGGGTGAAGAAGTTTCAGGGAGGTCTTTAGAATTTCATTCAACAATCTTTGGGCCGAACGGCGCTCTGCTTCATTTTCGTTTGTCGAAACCAATTTTAGCTTGCTCTCTTCAAGAATCACATCAGCAAATGTATGCCAAACATAGTGATAAAGTTTTTCAGCCGCCAAATGGTAGCGGAAATTTTCCAAATCATTTGTCACCTCTTTTTTCAACACATCTAGTTCATCCTTTCGAACCTGATCGGATTCAGTATATTTCGGCAGTTTTCCTTGTGACTCTAGTTCTGCAAAATTAAAATCTTCGCTGTTTGAAAGCACAAATCGGGTAATGTTCCAGATCTTATTAGCAAAGTGTTTGTAGCCGCGAGCTTTTTCTTCAGAAAATTTGCTGTCGTTTCCTGGACCGGTGCCGATAATCAGTGCGAGGCGGGTCGCGTCTGTGCCAAATTTTTCAATCATTGTGAGCGGGTCGAGACTATTACCCAGCGATTTCGACATTTTGCGCCCCTTACCGTCTAACACCAGACCGTGAATGTAAACGTTTTTAAATGGAATATCGCCAAGTAAATATGTGCTCATGAGGATCATACGAGCCACCCAGAAAGGCAAAATGTCGTAGGCAGTTTCGAGGACCGATGTCGGATGATATGTTTTAAAATCCGGTGTTTCGTCTGGCCAGCCCAGAGTCGAGAATGTCCAAAGCCCTGAAGAAAACCAGGTGTCGAGCGTATCAGAATCTTGCTCCCAGCCTTCACCAGTCGGCGCCTCGAGTCCGCAGTACATCTCAGCTGAAGCATCGAACGAACCGTCTTCGAGCTTTGTGCCGCGATACCAAACCGGAATCCGATGACCAAACCAAATCTGCCGACTAATGCACCAGTCACGGAGATTATTCGTCCAATGAGAATAAATTTTTGCAAAACGGTCGGGGACTATAGTAATTTGTCCGTTGTCGACCACTTTTTGCATCAACATTTTTAAAGTAACCGAATCCCCTTCAGAAATTCCAGAAATTTTTGACTGTCCCATAGCGAATTCTTTGTTCACAGCAATAAACCACTGCTTTTTTATTTGCGGCTCGATTACCCCACCGCCGCGAGAATTTTTAGCAATATTGTGAACGTACGCCTCATCAATTTTTTCGATCAAACCCAGCTTCTGGAGTTTTTCAACAATCATCGGTCGAGCTTTTTTAATATAAAGTCCAGCGAGCTCACCAGCCACAGGTGCCAAAAGCTTGCCATCGAAGTCGATGATCTGTTCCTTGTCCAAACCGTGTCTTTCCGCAATATCAAAATCTACCTGATCATGCCAAGGAGTAATCGTCATAACACCGGTACCAAATTCCATGTCGACCGACTCGTCCTTGATCACGGTCGCAGTGATCATTCCGTTGATCCAAGGAACTTCAATCGTTTGTTTATGTTTGTACTGCGAATAGCGCTTATCGTCCGGGTGCATGACAACATATTTGTCACCAAATTTTGTTTCTGGGCGCGCTGTCGCAATTGTAAACGGACCGTACTTCAGAAAATAAAACGGTACTTTTTCTTCAACCCAATCAATTTCAACATCAGACACCGTTGTTTTGAGTTTCGGATCCCAGTTTACGATTCGATGTCCCTGATAAATCAGACCAGCGTCAAACATTTTCTTAAAAGCAGTTCGAACCGCTTTTTGTCGCGAGGCGTCAAGTGTATATGCTTCACGACTCCAGTCCACAGACGCGCCCATTTTTTTCACCTGGTTCGCAATAGTGTCATGACTTTCTTGAGCAAACACCTCAACCTTCTTCAAAAAATCCTCGCGTGAAAAATCAAAACGAGTTTTTTCTTCTTCCTTATAAAGTTTTTCCTCAACCTTTACCTGGGTTGCAATGGCGGCATGATCTGTACCAGGAAGCCATAAAGTTTTTTTGCCAGACATACGAGCATAGCGGGCCATGATGTCCTCAATCGTCAAAACAAGCGCGTGACCAACATGTAACACGCCCGTAACGTTTGGTGGCGGCAAAACCATAGAAAAAACCGGCGCATCAGCTGGCGTCACACCTTTTTCAACGCAAATGTCTGGATTAAAAAGCCCACTTTGCATCCAAGTCTGGTAGAGTCGGTCCTCAGTCTCCTGCGGATTATAAGGTTTCAACAATTTCGGATCGATATTTTCTTCTGCCATGAAATTTAGTTTTTAAAATCATAACACGCATGATGAATAATCGCTTAATCACCCACCCTAAATATTTTTGAAACGGTATTGAAGCAGTAACTATATTTGACAAAAAGAAAAAAGTATATTATGCTGTCGTAAGCCTTGGAACACAGTCTAAAGGACAATATCTGTCCCTTATAAATTATAATGTCCTTTATAGAAAATTTGGCTTATATGCTAATTTTTGTAAAAGACAAAATCTAATTATTTAAACTGGTCCAAGTAATGGAATTGGTACTTAGTACGTCGTATCAAAAAGAGAGAGTGACACTATAAAATGTATTGACATCTAATGACTACATACATACTATTTGGTCAAGTTTTAATAAACAAGCAGCATTATTACAGTTAAAATTCTAAATTCACGAAAAAACATGTTTAAAAATTCCCTTGGAAAATCAGTGATCAAAAGCTTCTTTGTGGTCTTGGTTATTGTGTCCATTGTAATGCCGAGCGGGTTTTTGATTTCGATTCCAGCTGCAAACGCTGATGAAACAGAAACAACAGAAGCCATCTCTGAAGCTTCTGAGCCTGCAAAATCTGATGCAACGACAACCGATACTGCTTCAGCCGACACAGCCGAAGAAACTCCTGCTGCTCCTGCTGCAACAGAGGAATCATCAGAACCAACTCCGAAAGAATCAGCTAAAACCGAAACTGTTGAAACAACTGACTCAAACACTTCTTCAGACACTACCCCGTCGACTACACCAGTAGCTGAGGCAGAAGTTGTGGCGGAGGCGGAAGTAGAAGCTGATACTAATACTGGCAACGATACCGAAAACGGTTCCGACACTCAAGCACTTTTGGGTGGTCTTACTGGCTCGATCAAGGTTTGTAAAATTGTTATAGATCAAAACGAAAACGTTATTACTGACAATAACGTTATTCCTGCTGGAAGATTTTCTATCAACCTTCAACACGCTGAAGGTGGTGCAGATATTGCAACTGCTATTTTTGACGCTTCAGAATTCACTCCTAATGACCGAATCTTAGCTGACTCAAACAGCGACGACGCTCAATGTACAACCTACGCAAATTTACCAATTAACAACGTTGGATATCATTACGGTGAAGAATCAATCACTGGTCCTTCAACTAATGCTTGGGAAACACCTAAATACAACGACTTAGTCAACAGCGGTGCTTCAATTGGAAGTTTCTACGTCTACAACACCGACGGTTCAAACGTTCGATCAGACGGTCATGTTATTTTGACTGAATCTGTACCAAACCGAACAGTCGTTGTTTTAAACAAATACCAACTACTAACCTCTGGTTCTATCACTGTTTGTAAATTAATTATCGATGGTGAAAACAGTATTGCTAGAAATTCAACCGGACTTCCAGTAGGTTCATTCTCTGTCCGACTTCAAGCTATCGGCGGGGATGATGTTGCAACTTCAGTTTTCAACACCTCAGATTTTTCTCCAAACCGAAAAGTTTTAACTAGCGGTACTGGCGACGATGCTCAGTGTGTTACCTACTCAAACCTTTCATTTAACAATCCTGATGGATACAGATACTACGAGGAAGTAATCACTGGTACAGCAAACACTTGGAGCGCACCAAAATACGACGATTTGGAAACCGTTCACGTAAATACCAGTCTTCAAAGTTTCTACCCATACAGCGGTGAACTTTTCGACAACGATCCTACAAACGACAAAAGTCCTAGTAGAAACGTTGACGCTGACGGTCACATCATCATCAGCCCAATTCATGTAAACCGAACTTTGGTTGTTATGAATCAGTACGGGGCTTCTGTTGGTGGCGAACCTTGTGTTAACGGAGTTTTGACTCCAGCTGGTTTCCACGCAGCTGATCAAAGTGGCGACATCAGCTACTTCTTTGACGCAGTTGAGACTGGAAGCACAACTGCAGTCTTCCACGTTACAAACAACACTGGCTGTCTCGCTCCTATCAGCGTTACCAGCTACAAAATGTTCGACAACGATATCAACAACAATCGAATCTTCAGCAACTCAAGTATTGTGAACGTTGCTGCGTCAGCCGATATCACCATCAATATCCCTGACTGTATGAGCATGATCTATGCTTGGTATGGCCAAGGTCCAACTCAGATGGAAGATCAGTCTGTGTACACATATCCAAACGTTCCGTGGATGCTCGACAAAGCAAGACACTTCAACACTGGACCGTTCTGTGAACAAACTGGCGGCGGTGAAAACCATGCACCAGTGATCACAATCACCGGTGAAAACCCTATGACTATTACAGTTGGCAGCACCTTCACTGACCCAGGCGCAACAGCGCTTGACCAGGAAGAAGGTGATCTTACCGGACGCATCGCAACTTCAAGCAATGTAAACGCAAGTGTCGCAGGTACTTACACTGTTACCTACACCGTTTCTGACACCCCAGGTCTTTCTGATCAGGAAACTCGAACTGTTATCGTACAAGAACCGAGCAATAACGGTGGTGGCGGAGGAGGTGGTGGCGGTAGTAGTGGTGGTAGAAGCGGTAGCCGTCGTTCATCTGGCGGAGGCCTTGGTGGTGGCGGTGAAGTTCTCGGTGCCACAACGGGCCCACTAGCTTGCAGCTATCTCGAAGACTACTTGCACCGTGATTGGAACAATAAAACTATCGAAGTTCTTAAGGTTCAGCTTTTCCTAAAAAACCTTGAAGGTTTCTCGGATCTCACCGCAACTGGTGTGTTCGACCAAGCGACATTCGAAGCTGTTTCAAAATTCCAAGAACGATACGCTAGCGAAATCTTGACTCCTTGGGGTCATGACGCCGCAACTGGTTTCGTCTACATTCTTACAAAGAAAAAAATTAACGAAATTTTCTGTAAAACCAACCTAGCTTTGAGTAACCTTGAAGAAGTTGAGATCAGAAATTTCAGAACTTTCCTTGATAGTTTGGGAATCTCTGGGGCATCAGCTGCTGGAGTTCCTGCTGCTGACGGAAGCATAAAGGACATTTCTGAAGTTGTCGGTTCAGCAGATTCAACTGACACTCCTGTTGTAACAGTCTTCGGAGAAGACGAAGAAGGAATCAACACAGAAAACATTAAGGCTATTGCCTCAGCGATCTGGAGTATTCCAAAAGACCGTGGCATGTTGCTACAGAGCCTTTACTTCCTCTTGATTGCAATCATTGCCATCTACCTCGCAACCGAAATCGTAGTTGGTAGCATGAACACAAGCAAACTCAACAAATATCAAATCTGGTCTCGCAAGACTCTAGGTTATGTCATCGGCCTAGTGCTCGCCATCGTCGTTGCAATCTGGTACAAAGTATTCAGTATTGTTATCCCTCTCATCATCCTACTCATTGTCTCTGGTGCTTTCCTAGCTTCAGCAATGACAAAACGATCTGGCGACAACGTCATTCCGCTTCCTCCAACAAAGGAATAAAGATCGACTCAAGCGACACCAGAGTAATAAACTAAGAAAGTTGTACGTTGCCTTCTGCACGTATCAGAGCAACCGGATATTCTTTGTCCGGTTGTTTTGATTTTCGGATATAGGCGGCGATGGCGATCATAAGCGCATTGTCGGTGGAAAGCTCATGAGTCGGCGTTAATAGTTTTACTTCGGTTTGCTCGGTAAGTTTTTGGAAAGAATCTCTGATTGTTTTGTTGGCAATTACCCCGCCAGCGATGATCAAAGTTTTTGGCGCGAATTCTTCAATCGCTTTTTTGGTTTTCACCACAAGTGTTTCGATAATTGCATCCTCAAAGGCTAGTGCGATTTCTTTTTTGGTTTCCAAATCAATTAATACGTTTTTCCCTTCCACGCTCAGCAAAGAGATTTTTCTGAGTGCGTAAAGCACAGAGGTTTTTAGGCCAGAAAAAGAGAAATCGAGATCAGGAGATTTGAGCATTGGTCGAGGAAAGTTAAATCGTGACAACCGGCCCGCAGCTCGGAGCTCAACAGCAAAATCGGCAACTTTCGGTCCGCCAGGATACGGTAAACCGAGCATTCGGGCGACTTTATCATAGGCCTCGCCTACTGCATCGTCCCGAGTTTGTCCAACGACTTTGTATGAAAGCCAGTCCGAAAGAAGAACCAGTTCGGTGTGGCCGCCGGAAATCAAAAGTGCGAGCGCTGGAAATTCAACCGGTGATTTCGTCGAAGACCTTGATGGTGTTGTTGGTGTCGGATCAAAAAGGACCGAACATATGTGGCCCTCCATGTGGTTTACTGGCATGACCGGAATTTTCCAAATTTCGTTCAAAACTTTGGCGGCATTGATTCCAACCCAAAGCGCTGGCTCGAGGCCGGGGCCATAAGTAACCGCAATAAGGTCAATGTCTGGTCGTTTGGTTTGACCAAGAAATTCAGCAAGAGATTTGGAAAGCTCTGGCTCATGGGATAAATCTGTTTCAAATTTTTCTATAGTTTGGACTTGTTGAGTTTGTGAGTAAAGCCCGGCTTCCTCGAGTGCTTTCTGTAAAAGCGGCACAAGATTTTTTGCGTGTTCACGCTTGGCAAGACTAGGAAAAACTCCCCCATATTTTTCGTGGATCTTTACCTGAGACAATACTAGGTTCGAGAGCACTTTAAACGTCGGTTTTTCTAAGCCGCCACTAGCCTCGACTATGCTCAACGCGGTTTCATCACAGCTTGTTTCGATAGATAAAATTTTCATAATAAGTAATGCTTCGCACGGTGACCATAAATAATTTGTTCGGAGAAATGGGTGGAGAGCACGACGGTGCGAGCTTAACAAAAAATCACCAGATTTTTTGTGCACATTTCGAAGGACAAATTATTTATGGTCATGGTGCGGGATACCGGAATCGAACCGGTGCCTGATGCTTGGGAAGCATCCATTCTGCCACTAAACTAATCCCGCTTTGGCACCTGTTCGCTAAACAGCTCGCTTAATCTATCCCAAAAATCCCGAGAAATCCAGACCATATTCGGCCAAAAAATCCTGGCGGTGGCACGGCCTCAGTTTGTCCTTTTTCACTCTGATCACGAACGATCACTACCATCGTTTCACCTTGGAGCGCAACGCCGAATTTGTTTCTGATCTCCTGGTCACGTCCATGTTCGGTGTTTAGGTAAGCCACGTCACCTTCTAAACGTTCCTTACGAGCCTCAAGATCAGAGAGTTCGGCTTCGGCCCTTTTTAAATTAGATTTGCTTTCGAGACTTTTCTGAAAAATTTTCCAAGTTGGGTGAATGAGAACAATCAAAAGAATCGCCAGGCCTGCAAGCGAAATTTTTGAATACAAGCGTTTGTGGGTTTTTTGACGCCTTTTGAAAAAATCCATTTGTGAATATTATACCAGCGCAAAGCGTGGTATCATATTGCCAATGCTTTGGGACAAAAGAAACCGAAAAATAATTAAAATTGCTTGGGGTGTTTTAGCTGTTTTGATCATCGTCAGCATGATTCTCCTTTACGCGCCGATTTTTCAGTAACGAATGGTCGGTTTAGTTTGTCGACTTATTTGACTTTTCTAAATTCTGTATTACTCTTTGACAAGAGTAGTTTTTTATAATGCACGCCATACGCACAGTGTAAAAAGGAAGGGTGTCTATGCAAAACGCAAGGATTCGACCGCATGGTCATTCGCGGGCAGGAGCTAGCTTTCTCGCGCTTACTTTGTGGCTTGGTTTCTGTGCGGTAACACTCATAGGCCTTGTCATAGCGG
The DNA here is from genome assembly GCA_964390475.1 of uncultured Candidatus Saccharibacteria bacterium. Taxonomy (GTDB): domain Bacteria; phylum Patescibacteriota; class Minisyncoccia; order Phycocordibacterales; family DATGWK01; genus JAHFLV01. The sequence goes on from CAYMIB010000004.1 coordinate 8,036, forward strand.
TTGCTCGACGAGAGAAACTGACTGATTCGGCCCCGGTAACCTACAGCGTTCTCGACGGCACTCGTCAGATCAAACCACATACAATCATTCGCATTGAGTCCGACAGAAGTCAGACTGGCCTTCGTGCTGGTGAAGTCTGCCAATTTGTGACGTTCTCAAAGAGTGAAAACATGTTCGTTTTTCAGAACAACACGAGCGGCGGTATCACCATGTTGATCTCACTGGACGTGATTGAGGAAGATCTCAGGAATGAAAATATTATCCTCGTGAACGCTGACGAACCAAACTACGACGAAGTCAGGTACGGCCTGCCGAAGTCGTAACCAAAAAAAAGGAGAAGTCGTTGAAAAACCGAACACCAAACAGACGTAGCGGCCTCACCATGATCGAGCTCATTGTTGTGCTCGTGATCATGGGCAGTTGCATTTCATTCATTGTTTTTGGAGTTAGGCGCGCAAACTGGGCAAAAGCCCACCTGATTCCGACGGTAAACGGCCAGTGTGCCCCACTGCCCGGCAGAAGCTTTCTCTGCACCCAGAGCCGGTCAGAAGATGGAAAGGGCCTGCACCTGCCAACAAACACTGACTTCTGGGTTAGGAGTGTTGACGATTCCACCGGCATTCCCATCTATACATTGACCGACATCGCCAACAAACCGACAACCATCAGCCAAAGTCAGCTGATCGAGGAATGGGGTGTGCAGAACATTAAGATCGTTACACGGGCGGTTGAGAAAAAAGACGAGTCGCAAGACTTCAAAGATCTCGACGCCAAGTTCTGGTATGTGAAGTGAACAATGTACCACAAACACCCGCCAGCGGGTGTTTTTTATTGACTTTATTTGTACATTGACCATATTACAATAATATGTTATCATTGTAGCCAGACAAGTGGCAGTGTGGCCATATCCGACCCAAAGTTCAAAGGAGGTCGAAGTGAAGAAAATACTTTCCCGTAAAACAAGGCGAGCATTCACGCTTGTCGAGGTTCTGATCGGGGTGGTTTTTGTCGCCCTTTTTGGAATCATCGTCATATCACAATTCATCAGTCTGAACCGAAACACCTCAGCAACAGACGTGATAGACGTGAGTGCACCATTGATCCAGTTGTCGGACGGCTCGATGAAACGGCTCGACAAGCTGTGTCTAATCGAGGTTTGGGACAATAAGAGCCCTGAACCAACCAAACTCGAGACAGGCGTGTACATCATTTCTTCGTTCAGGAGGACCGCACAGAACGAGACCATCATCTCACTTGAGAAAAAGCCCGGAGATGTTCTGAAATTAACCAATTACGCTCTCGAATTCGAGCTCCGGCGGCTCAATGGCGTCAAGGTGTGGTGGCCAGACGAAAACGGTTATCAGTATGCCTGGGCGAAACTCGACGATGATATACGAAGGGGTAAGTAAGCCCTTTCACAACACGAAGCCAAGCGCTCGTCCCAAACAGGACGGGCGCTTTTTTACTCCGACTGCACCATTTTGATAAACACATCGTGAGGAATGTCGACCGTACCTTCGGCTTTCATTCTCTTTTTTCCTTCTTTCTGCTTCTCCCATAGTTTCATTTTTCGAGTTCGATCGCCGCCGTACATGTGCTGAGTCACGTTTTTCTTCAAAGCCTGAATGGTTCGAGAAGCGACGATTCGACCAAGAGCTTTGGCTTGGATCTTGGCGGCGAACATTTGCTGAGGCAAAAGATTGTAAAGTTTTTCGACAATATCTTTCGATTCCCTTTCAACTGTCTGACGAGAAACAATGCGGGCAAAGGCCGGCACTTCTTCTTCAGCTACCAAAACTTCAATTTTCGAAACATCAGCCAAGCGCATGCCGATAGTCTCATATGAAAGCGACGCATAGCCGGAGGAAATACTTTTTACTTTATTGAAAAAATTACGCATCAGTTCGCGCAAAGGCATCTCGGCCGAAATCGAGGTACGGCTGTCACCAAAGGTTTCGGTCTCCCCGACCACGCCCTCGTGTTCGAAAATGAGCTGCATGAGTGGGCCAACGTAGTCCGGTGGCACAATGACGGTCACCTTGGCCCACGGCTCGCGAACTTCTTTTATGTCGTGTTCGTCAGGGAAAAATGATGGAGAGAAAATAGTCACGGTTTTTCCATTTATAAGGTCGAGATCGTAGTTGATGCTCGGCGTTGTGACAATTAGATTCAAATTGGCTTCACGACGAAGGCGCTCGGAAATAATTTCCAAATGAAGCATACCGAGAAAGCCGCAACGAAAACCCTTGCCGAGAATTCCAGAGGACTCCTCCTCATATGAAAGCGATGAGTCAGTGAGTTTCAAACGACCGAGCGCTTGTTTGAGCAATGGAAAATCATCCTGACTTTCGGTATAGACCGAAGACCAAACCACTGGCCGTGGGTTCTGATAGCCAGCCAAAGGCGGCGCTGTGTCCCGAGCATGAGCAACAGTGTCACCGACCGAAGCTACACCTGGTTCTTTTATACCGGTCACGATGTAACCAATTTCGCCTGCGCCCAGGGCCTCAACCGGCGTTTCTTCTGGTGTAAAAACACCGACATCGTTTGAGTTGAACTGCCGACCAGATACGCAAAACTTAAGCGGCATATTTTTTGTAATCGAGCCCGACATGACGCGAACATAAACGATTACACCAGTATGAGTCGAGTATTGAAAATCAAAAACTAGAGAGCTAAGAGAACTTCCCGGCTCACTTTTCACAACCGGCGGCGGAACCCGCTCGACCACCGCTTGAAGCAAACCATCAACACCCTCACCGGTTTTTCCAGAGACTTCAATGATTTCCTCCGGCGAACAACCCAGAAGCGTAATCATTTCTTGCTTCACGTCAGAAACCCGAGCGAGCTGTGAGTCTATTTTTGAAATGACCGGAATAATTTTCAGCCCTTGCTCTTTGGCCATACCAAGAGTTGATAAGGTCTGAGCTTGCACGCCCTGAGTTGCGTCGACGAGCAAAACCGTTCCTTCGACCGCCTTCAGTGCCCGCGACACTTCATATGAAAAATCAATGTGACCCGGGGTATCGATGAGATTCAAAATATAATCTTGGTCAGCAGTTTTGTATTTCATTCGAACCGGCTGCATTTTGATCGTGATTCCACGCTCACGTTCGAGCTCCATGCTATCGAGCACCTGCTCTTTCATCTTGCGCATTTCGATCGTGCCGGTGATTTCGAGCATACGGTCAGCCAGCGTCGATTTACCATGATCGACGTGAGCGATTATTGAAAAATTTCGGATTCGAGATATGTCCATATGCGCTTACCTTGGCGGAATTTAAACCTTTAAACTGTTGAGTCTGGGCCGATAACCGGGGTGTCCCAGAATCGACGACGGAGAGCCGCAACGACTTCCTTAAGTTCTTGGCTACCAATAATAGAAAGGAGTATTATACCCGCAAAAATACCCATTAGGCCAGCTATTAGACCGTGGGTCAACACCCCAAAGAAGCTGTCCAGAAGGAACAAACCGTCAGTCAGATTGAGGGTTAAATAGGTCGTAAAACCCATTAAAATCGCCACCAAGGCCAGTTCTAGACCTGCTTTGGTCAAAGACCGTCCTACCCCACCCTGGTCATAGTCCCGATCAAATGTATAAATATGAGCAAAACAACTCAAAATACTCGCTATAGAAAGAGACAGCGGCAACATCAGAACTGCCGTGCCGGAAATGCCTCTAACCTTAAAAGCCGTTTCGATTAAAGTTCTAAATCCTTCAAATCTCCCAAAAACGTATGTCAGGAAAAAGGCCGAGATAATCGTCACTCCAACCGAAATAATATTTATATAAAAAGGTGTTCTCGTGTTCCCCGCTGCATACCTAGCTCGAGTAAAAATTAGAATCATCCCCTGGGCCGCAAGCGAAATGACGAACAAAGCCAAGGCGGCGGCGGTCAGTCTGGTGTCCTGCCAATTAAATTCTCCCGAACCCAAAATTACTCGAACAATGTGAGCCCGCAAAACTACAAATAGCGCGATTAGCGGTAGTGAGAAAAATATAATGTACCGCGCGGTCGTCCTTACCAACTCGACAAACTTCGCTCGTTCTCCCGAAACAAAAAGGGCGGCAAGCGACGGAAAGGCGGCAAGCGAATAACTAACACCGATTATCGAAAGTGGCACAGACTGCAGGTTGTATGAAAGACTGAAAACCGAGATCGAGCCGACGCCCATAAGCGACGCTAAGAAAATTAAAAAAAACCGAGAAATTTCCTGGGTCGAAAGGGCGAGGGTTCTAGGAAACGCCACCATCATGACACCAGAGATTTCTCGAAATCTTTTAAATGACAAAACGAGACGCGGAAACATCCCCTGCTTAATAACAAACGGCACTTGAACCAAAAAATGAAGTACGGCACCTATAGCAACACCCCAAACCAAACCAGACATTCCCATTTTTGGAGCCAAGAAAACTACACCGACAATGATTCCGATGTTGTACAAAAGCGGACTAATGCCGTAGATGAAAAATCGATTGTAAAGCTGAGTGACGCTGGCAAAAAGGTTCGACAGTCCAAGAAAAATCGGTGATAGAAGCAAAATTCTGGTCATTAAAATAATTTCACTTCGAAGTGGTTCCTCAGAAAACCCTGGGAAAAGTTGTGGAACAATATACGGTGCCAAAACGAAAGTCACAACCGAAGCAAAAATAATTGAAATTAAAAAAACAGAAAAAATCACGCTTAAAAATTCTCGGCCGGACACCTGACTTTCTTTAACTTTCACAGACAAAAACGGAATAATAATCGAAGCCGAGAAAAAAGAAGCAATGATTACAAACAAGAAATCCGGGATTCTAAAGGCGGCATAGTAAAGATCGAGGGCGGTACCGGCACCAAAGGTGTGAACCAAAAGACGGTCACGCAAAAGAGCTAATACCTGAGACAAAATGGCAAAAACACCCAAAAGATAGGCCGCTTCATGAAGACCATTTATTTCTCTCCCTAAAAAGCTAATGAGGCGTTTGACCATTAATCTTCAGATAGCGGTAACTCATCCAATGTTTCTACATCTTTCACTTCGGCATCAGCAAACGGCTCTCGGTTGGCTCGAAGGTTTTCCAAAATTGCATCAACTTCTCGACTTTCTGGGTTAGTCAACCTTACATCTTCAAACTGTTTTATGGCTTCAGCTCGCTGGCCAATTTTATACAAACTAAGGCCTAAAAAGTATTTAGCGTTTGCGTAAATTGGTACAAGAGAAATTGATTTTTTAAACACTTCGACGGCCTTAAAAAAGTTCTTGGCCTCGTAGTGCAAAAGTCCCAGTCTGAAGAAGGCAAGAGGGTCGGTCGGATTAATAATAGTAATTTGCTCAACAGATTTTATAGCTGCTGGCAGGTTTCCTTTATTAATATCAATTTGAGCCTGAAGTAAAATAGCCTCGTCATAATTCCATTTGAGCTCGAGGGCTTTTTTAATAAACCCTTCGGCCGATGGAAGATTATTTTTTGCAACTTCTACTCTAGCCATGTCTAGATAAAGAGCTGGATTTTTTGGGCTCCTCTTCACCGCCACTTGGTAAGTTTTCATCGCGCCGTCGTACGAACCATCAATCTGAGTTGGAACAATCGTGGCGTAAACCCTTGCCAAAACCTCGTGGTTCTCAAAATTTTCCGTATCGATAGTGATCGCTGTTTTTGCGGCATCAAGAGCCTTGGTTAGCGAGGTACTGAACTCCAACTTCTCGGCTTCTGTAACTTCGGTTTTTCCCATGGCCGAAGAAATAAGGTTGTTTATTTTAGCAAGGTAGAGGTTGGCAAGTGTTCGATAATAGATATCGTTTTTAACCAAACTCGTAGCTCGCAAGATTAGTTTTTCACCTGAATTGAAATCTCCCAGGGTACCAATTGTATTACTCCCTTTCTGGAAGTTGTAGGCGGAATAAACCCGTTCGACTAAAACATATCCAAGACCAAGACTACTAATCAGAATACAAACCAAAACCACAATAACAACGAAGTTGGCCTTTGTGCCACCAACAAAAGCAATCTTTGCTGATTTACTGACTCCTGACATAGAAACCGAGGCTACAAGTAACCCAGTGAAGAAAAAAGATAGACCAGAAATAACCGGCCCAGAAGGATACGCAATATTGACCGCCCAGAGAAACAGTGCCGAAACAAATGACGAGACCACAAAATAATTATTTATTTGGTCGGTTGTACGAGTAAACAAGGCCTTGAATCCAACAATTAAAATAGAAAGGAGAAAAAATAACCAAGCCAAGGTGCCCAAAATCCCTGTTTCGACTACCCTTGTCGGCACTAAACCAACAGCGAAATCAAAATTAGTATTCCAGAAATTACTTTGGTTTATATCTGGTCGAAAGAGTTGCCACTGGGTTCCAAAACGGTTTGGACCAGATCCGAGAAGCGGCGAGGAGTTAAGTGTGTCTTTATATATCTCATACGTCGCCGACCAAGAAGGCCTAACTTCAAAATTGTTTACACCGAACTTTACCGACATGTTCTGTGAGATGTTACGGCCAATCGGCAAAAGGAAAAACACAGCAATAGCAAAAACAAAAATAACTCTTATAGAAATTTTCTTTGGTAAAGACTGGAGTTTTGTTCCCCCGTCCTCTTGGTCAGAAGAAACCACGGCCATTTTGCTTGAAGCTGAGTTCAAAAATAGGACCTTGTAAACAAAAAATAGCAATGAAATCGCCGCCAACAAATACCAAATAGTTGTGGCGCTAATAATCGCAACTACAAAAAGTCCTAGTACCAACACCGCATAAAGAAGAATTTTATATACCCGGCTCGGCTTCAAAAGATCCAAAACTAACATAGACATAATTACGCCGAGCCCAGCAAAAACTGCCAACTCACCGGTTTTGCCAATTGTGTTTGCAAACAGACCGATAAAGTTCCATTTTAATAAAAGTGGTGTAAGGCCCTGACCAAACAACATAAAAACACTTTGGACGGCCAACAGAAATAAAGTTACAGACAAAAAAACTGTATGGGCAAAAAATATTTTTTTGGAGTCGTTGAACGAAACCGAAACCAAAAAAATCAAAAGGCATGACAGGAGAATAGAAGTAAAAGTGCCGGTTTCAAAACCATAACCAAAAAATGACCCGGTCATTGAACCACTAAAAAATGAAGACACCAAATAAACCAGGACCAAAACAATTGACGAATAGGTAACTAGATTCCTAGGAAAAATTAAACGGCCTTTTTTTATCAAAAAGACCAAAAATGAAATCAACGCCAGTATGGTGCCGGTCGAAATCAAAATTGATTTAGCAAACAGTGGTGGCACGAACGCCGAAGGAATAAAAAATACCGGTATCAAACCCAACAGAACGGCCAAAATCGTGGTGGTTAAGTTGTCCAACTTTAAGTATTTTGCCAAAGCCCATTTTTTTGTATCCATAGTGGAATCATTATAACAAAAACCCGCTTTAGGCGGGTCTTTATTATGTGTTTTCCTGTGTATATAAGCCGAATTCTGTATTTGAACTGCGCACACCGCAACTCAAACGACAGGCATTTATCTGTACCACTGATTACTCAGCGGTATCAAGCGGCACCCTCCGATTTTTTCTTCGATTGCTCGATTAAAATTTCGGAGTACGGCCTTGCACTCAAGTAAGGATTTAGCCGTTGCACCCCCGATGTTACCGTCAGGGCTTATCCAATAAATTGGATACCGAGCGTCTTTCGTACTCGGCGTCTCTGTTCGCACCTCGCGGATTACTCCGGATGGGAATTACCCACTACTCTTGCCCGATAGTCAGAAGTTTTAAGGCTTCAAACTATCGAGCGAAGTGTTCGGACTTTCCTCTATATAAGGCTTTTTAGGGCCAATACAGCGCCTATCCTACACAGGCCCAAAGACAATACCACACTTTAGATTTTTTATCAAATAGTTGGCTCTGCGGTGTCCCCTCCGTCGTCATTACCCTCGTCACTGTCATTGTCGTCTCCATCATCCTGACCTTCATCGTCGTCACTTATCTGATCATCACCACCCTCGTCAGCTGTATCGTCGCCAGCGTCATCGCCCCCAGTGGTACCAGGACCGTCTGTACCAGCAGTGACATTTCCCCCACCAGCCTCGTCATCTATAGGTGCAGTAATAATGTTTGTTGCATTTTCAACCTCGATTGCCGGCGTGATGTCACCGCCCTGATCTTCCTCCTGTTTATCCTTACACTCACCTGGAATATTTTTTATCTTGCCGGAAGAAATAGTCAAACAATATGGTTCACCGGTCTTTTCATCAAATAGAGTAATACCTGTTGGTTTTTCCGAACTACCAACGGTTAGAGTTTCGACAACTAAGTTTTTGAATTTCGCCAAGCCATCTGAAATGTCTGCGCCCAAATCTTTTAGCGAGTTAAGAACTGCTGCCAACGATAGTCCTCCGACGCCGTTTGCAAATCCGCCACCTCGACTCAATTCTTGAACAGCCTGCACTGTGAGACCGAGAATTTTTTCGAATTTAAGAGTGGTTGGTAGACCGTCGTAACCATAGTCCACAAGGTTTGGATCAATTTCTTCAACTTCTTCGGCGATCAAACCATAAGACGCACGACTATCTTCTGGACTATAGAATCCGTCTTTGTAATCAAACGACACGACACGAAGTTGATTAATTTTGTCTAGAGCAAAACCTTCTGACAAAGTTTCAACATTTTCCTTGAAACGAATTGAGGAGCCAGTACAAGCTGCGGCACCCGGGTCAGTAATTTCTTTTCCAGCCGTTATACAAATCGCATTTCCTTGTGTTGTATCAAGACCGTTAAATGCCACGGTTCCACTAACACTCAGTTTTCGCCATGGAGAAGTTGTGCCGATACCAACGTTGCCGGTCGTATCTACCATTAGGTGTGTGGCCGTCGAAGAGCCGACGAGAAAGAATGGCACGGTCGAGCTGGCATTGACTGACAATTTGGCCGAAGGGCTGGTGGTTCCAATTCCAACTCTAAAATCTGGACTTATTCCGACACTAAATAGACCACTCGTACCCGCATTAGAGTACACGTCTATGATGTTTGCAGTCTGTGCAGTTATAGATTTGAGAGCAAGTGTCGGCACGGTTGTCACAGTAGACTGAGCAGAAAGTTTGCCCCACGGCGTAGTCGAGCCTGAGCCAGCGGCCGTGCCGTTAACCGAAAAGGTTTCGGTGAAGCCACCAGTACCGATACCGACTCGCTGGTTGTTATCAGCAAATATCTGAAGCAAACCGGATCCAATTCCAAATCCATAACCAGTGGTTGCAGTCACTGGATACAAAAGCACCTTAAGTCCGGCGGCGGCGGCAAAGGATAGAGGCACTGTCGGGTTTGCATTTCCGATACCAACCAGGCCGCCGTTTGTAACGACAAAGTGTGTTGAAGTTGTCGAACCGATAGCAAAAGATGGACCAGAAATATCATCTGGGTTCAAAGACAAAAGTGCCCAGGGACTAGTTGTGCCGATGGCAACATTGGTAGAGCTCCAACTACTCGACCCTGGGAAAAATGCCTTACCAGAAACTGTCAGTGCGGTTGTGGAAGCATACGGAAAGGTCGAGGCGGCTACGGTGGAGGTAGCAGTAAAATTCGAGGCAACAACTTCTCCGACTACCGAAAGTTTGGCGTATGGTGATGTTGTACCAATACCAACAAACCCCTTCGAATCGGTCGAACCAAGAATTGTAATTTTTGAATCATCTCCAGGGCCGATTTGGGTTGATGACGCAACAGAATTAGTAATGTAATGTCCAAAGGCGCTTGAGCTAGCAGAAGTTACGGTATTACTAAAACCAAAAGCCTGGCTTAAATTCCCTGAAACTGTGTTCGCTATTCCAAAAGCTGATGAAAGTCGACCGATGGTGGCTGTGCCAGTAGCTGTACCGGTTATTTCGCCAGTCACAAAATTCAAAGTACCGCCGGTTTGATTATTCATTAAACCAACCGCAACCGATGATAGGCCGTCAGAACTTGTAAAATTTCTATTTCCAACAACAACAGAGTTTAGAGCGTATGTTTTGTTTAAAGTACCAAAAGCCGAACTTCGAACTCCAGTAGCAACGTTGTTCGTACCAAAGGCAGAGCTGTGACCGGTCAAACTATCTCCACTTAAACCTGAAGCAAGATTACTCGTACCAAAAGCGGCACTACCAATGCTTGAGGAAATGTTAGCAACTCCAAAGGCCGCTCCTTCACCACCAGAAGAGATATTGTTGGCGCCAAAAGCAGAGGAATAAGTACTAACACCAGGACCAGCGTTTGAGGCGGAATTACCGTAACCAAAAGCAACACCAGAAGTAACTGTGTTGGTATTACCAAAGGCCATAGAATCATCAAATGAGACCGTATTGTTGTATCCAAATGCGGAACTTGGGCCACCCTCACCAGCCCCACTGACTGTATTACCATATCCAACAGCGGAACTATTTGCCAGAGAAACTAAGTTTGAAATTCCAACCGCTACCGAGCCAGAACCACTTGCCACCCTAGTTGTACCCGTCCTTGAACTTTGAATATCGAGTGCACCAGATCCTCTGGCATCTCCCGTAGTGTTACCAATAATTGTAGCTAGAGTGCTTGATTGAAGAACGCTCAAACGACCCGCAACAGAAACATCGTACGCGAATGTTGAGGTCGCGGTAGTCGAGGTCGCAGTGTAGTTTGAAGCCACCACCTCTCCAACCACCGACAACTTAGCATAAGGTGATGTGGTGCCAATGCCGACATTGCCTTGTCTAGTAATGGTGAAGAGGCTTGTCGTCGCCGACGCCGTCGAACTAGCAATATTAAAAATCGGAACCGCCATATCGTCAGTCGTGAGGGCGTGAAGAGAAAACTTACCAAACGGTGATGATGTGCCGATACCGACATTGCCAAGTCTGTCTATGATAAATTGGACCGCATGCGTAGTAGAGCCTGTAGAAGTTGCAACAACAAACGATGGAGTTGAAGTGGCACCAAACTCACCAACTACGGAAAGTCTGGCATAAGGACTAGTTGTGCCGATGCCGACGTTTCCACCCGAAGTTATTTTAAGGCCACTCAAACCACCACCAGTGATCGAACCATTCACAACTAAATTATTGTCTTCCATTTCTTGTAGGCTCAAAGAATCAATCGTGAATGCCTTACCAGCGGTCAGGGTTGTTGTAATCACAAAATCACCCGGGGCAGCTTTTGATCTTACATAGGTGACATGGGTACCATTAGTCATTTCTAGGCTAGTTTGGATATCAGCAAAGCCAGTGGTTATCGCAGCGTCGGGGGTACTGGTTATACCACTCATCGTGTAAGTAAGTTTGTACCACTTACCACCCTTAGGTGGTTCGACAAATGCCGTACTAGCTTGGGTAATTGTCGAGGCTGCGCCACCGCTAAAGGTACAGGTGCCGGCGTTCGACGTCAGAGAACAGTCGTTAGCTGCTGTCCAGCTTGTGCCGCTGGTTAAGTTTGGGTTTTTCAAAATTTCCCTACCGGCTGCCGACCACAACATTGACTTACCCTTACTGATTTCTTTCCAACTCAGCTCACCAATAGCGTTTACACCGGCCTGATTCTGATGGATACCGTCTTCCATCAAAGTGTTCCACCAATTTGCACCGTAATTTTCAAGAAGTAATTTGTTCATATCAATGAAAGAAACGTAATCCCTTTCATGAGCGATTTGAAGCAAGACCTGACCACGCATGACCGACCACTCGGTGCCACTTTCTTGGCTTGTATACCATGGATTTATCAAAAGGAATTTGATATCAGTTCCACCGGCCGCTTCAGCATCAGCCTTCCAGTTGTCGATAACATTTTCTATACGAGATTTGTATAATGCACCACCGTCAGAAATACTTTCATCAGATGAGCCGTTGATGCCCAGTTGGACGATAAAAGTATTGATTTTTCTAGCGACTAGGCCCAAAGAATTTTGAATCTGGGTTTCTGTATAGTTGCCCCGGGCATCATCTTCTTGATGAATCCAGTCATAAGTGTGAGCACCGCTAACGCCGGCTTGCCATAAACTGAAACCTTTTTTTCCTGGAGCATAGAACTCAACTGCGCCAGTGTGTATGCTAGGACTAGTAAAGAATTGAGCAACCTGGAATTCAAGTTGTGTATTCTGCTTATAGTTTGGGGCACCAAAACTTTTTTCAACTGCTTCATATGTGCTAGATATATTGAATGAACCGGTTGTCTCATAACTATTTGAACTACTCATGCGGGTGTAAATTGTGGTATTCGCTCCTGGCTGATCACCCGTATCAAGTGGCAAATGGAGAATGGATCTCGCCATCATTTGTTTGTCCATAGTCCAGTCTCCACGAAAATACTTATCAAGAGAGGTCAGCCAGAGATATATGAGATTTCCTCCAGTGTTGTTAACTTCATGAAAATTAAATATTGTTTCGTTTGTTCCAGAACCGTCTTCAAAGGCTTCGGCTGGCACAGTTAAATCAGCGTCCTGACTAAACGTTTGGAAACCTTCATCTGGGGAACTTGACTCAAATTGTCCGGCCACAAAACCAACCCACGGCACATCCCATTTTCTGATAATTGACTGGGCCCAACGAGGAGTGTTGCCCCCGGCACCAGTAGAATCACCTATAAAGAAGACCGCGGCGTCTTCATTTACAAATCGACCGTAAATTTGCTCCATTTTGTACGATGTAGCCGGCGCACAGTCAATCGCTCCATTTACTCCGGTATCCAAATACGCACATTCAGGAAGCTGTCCGAGGTTTACTTTTCTGTCTTTGGTGACAGAAAGGATTGGTGTTGACGTTCCTACGCTAAGCATCGCTGTGCTGTAAGGAGTTGTCGAACCAATTGAAAACGCGCCCATAAAACTCGATGTTGCAGTAGTTGAAGTTGCGGTATAGAACGGAGCAACGACCTCACCCACAACAGAAAGCTTGGCGTATGGTGATGTTGTACCGATACCAACATTTGTTCCTGTGTCATAAATCAAACTATTTGAAAAAGCTGATCCGCCCCATTTTGGTACATAATTTGAGGTCAAGGACGATACGGTACTTGAGCCAAGAAGGCCGAGTGACGAAGTCGCGCTCAGTGTGTAACCACTGCTTGAATTTCCAAGAAGCAACTGGCCATATGACGGAGCTGAGGTTAGACCCGTGCCGCCATACAAAACTCCGATTGAAGTCGTGGCTGAGACAAGGCCAGCATTAGCTTGAAGCGGACCGTTTAGGCCGGTCGCGAGCTGGAGACCGTTTGTGCCAGACACGGTGAGCGCAGTCGTGCTGGCGTATGGTAAGGTCGAAGCGGTTGTGGTCGTCGCTGTGTAATGTGAGGCCACAACTTGTCCAACAACCGAAAGTTTAGCGTATGGTGAGCTGGTACCAATACCGACATTGTTGGTGGATGCGTCGGCGAACAATAAATGGGTATCAGTCACACCATTGACTCGAAAGTTCATATCCTGTTGTTCGTAATTAAAAATACTCTCTGTTGGATTGAGTCTAAGAGCTGAGATCATCGAACCGCTAGAAAGAACGCCGAGCCACAGACCACCGTCTGCACTGCCAAAAGTTGGATCGAGAATAATACCGCTTATGTCAGCATAATCGTGATAGCCGCCAGACGCAGATGAATTTCTACCATTAAACACGATTGCGCCCGGAGAATCCCCGACCTCTGGACTGGTCGAGGTTTGTCTGAGCATAAGAGAAGCCCCCTCACTGTCTGAGGCAGTACTTTCAAATATCATTTCATTCCCGCCTATAGTGGTAAAGAAATGAAACTTAGTTTGCGGCGACGTCGTGCCGAATCCAATAGTTCCATTATCCAAAATTTTCATGACTGTCGTCGAAGCATTGTTCACAAAATTTGCGAGAATACCTGTGCCAGTTCCCGCCCCCCAGACATTAAAGCGGCCATAGCCGGTTGACGTTCCGACATTCACCGCTCCAGTCGATGCAATATTGAAAACGGGAGCAGAACTTGGACCAATAAATTCTGCGATTTTCCCGGCGCCGTTTTGGGTAATAGTGAGAAATGTTGTAGCGGTTGAAGTTGAGTTCACGGCATCTGATCGCAAAAATTGCTCACTTGAAAGACTGTCGAGCTTATCGGCTTCAAACGCTGCGGGAACCGCTCCGAGTTTTTTGCGCGGAGACATTTCTCCATCCCACGAAACAGAACCAGCAGAACCACCAATCTCTACACCGAGATAAAGGGTTTGGTTAAAATCAACAGTCGTAAGTGGCGTAGAACTACCGAGCATGACACTGAAAAGGCCGTTGCTAACCGTTATTCTATCTCCGGGTGCTGTACTGCGGTCCTCGACCCAAATGGCTGTCGTTGTCGCGGCAGTTGGTGAAGTTAGAAGCCAGAACTTCATATGATACGTGCCGTCCGCAACCGCAACATTGCTCGAGTTGGTTAACTTACCTTGGTAATTTATTTCTTTATTAAATGCCGCCTCAGCGACTTTTGTCTCAAGTGAAAATCCCCCGCCGGTGTAACTCGTAGACAAAACAAATGACACAACCAAAACACTGGTCATGATTTTTGCAAAAGTTTGTTTTGTTTTTTTCTTAAAAAATCTCATGACTTTAATGTTTCGGTGCGACAGTTTGAGCAAGCCTAGCCCTGTTTCGAATGACACCAAACAAAATGATGATCAACGCCAGAAGTAGACTGACGACACCCAAATTATTTAGTGGACCAAAAAATATTTTGTCGAACATACCCCGTGATCCCACCGAACCGAATGCTGGAAGTATAGAAACAATCGTACCGAGAACAGAAACTAGACCTCGATGCTTGTAATCCAAAACCTGAAAATTGAATTCATACTCACCAGCCCGACCAAGCGGAGCAATATTTGCTTCGTAAGCAGTTTTGTCAGCATTGACTCGAAGCAAAAATGAGAAAGTTTTTGTTTTGTCCTTTGGGTCATGCAGGGTAACCGCAATAGTTTTCAAAATCTCCGGCATCTTTTCATAATCAACAGACATAAGCAGACTTCGGTCGCCGCGAATCTCTACTCGATTTTCATTCGTCAATATTTTGACTCCGTCTTGGATAAAGTCGATATCCTTAAAATTAAAACTTCTAAGAAGCGGATCAATTTCTCCCTTTGGTAGGTTTATGATGTCGAAAATATTTGTGTTGGGCACCGGTGGCTGACCAGGGCGACGAGCTGTGGCTGAAGCAATTGCGCCAGAAGAATAATTTCCAAATGCATCCTTACCAAAAGCGGTGTAGTAATATGTCGTTCCAGAAACTACATCGGTGTCTGTATATTGTTCGTCTCGGCCTTCATATATTGTCTCCCCGTCATATGGGTCGCGAGGGTAAAAAAGAGTAGACCGGACGATACGGACCAAATCAAAATCGGCCTGAGGATTATTCCAGGTTAAATCAATTTGATCTTCGTTTGCTACGGCTGAAAAGTTCGAAACGTTTGAAGGAGAAGTGGTGTCTGGTAATGAAAGGGTTGTAAATTCTTGTCCTTCAATCCTTAACTCTCGGCCCCTGGCATCAACGACCCAAACCTTAAACACGTAGTCTGTACCAGCCTCCAACTCAGAAAGTTCAATCGTGTGAAGCGTCGAAAAATACGGACTAAAGGCACTGCCAAGTTCATAGTCCAGGGTTTCGCCCCAATATACAAAGGCTTGAACTGGTATGTTTGTAGAAATTTTAACTATTGCCTTATGTGTGTCTGGGGACACCGTAAGACTGAGCACTCTCAACACTGCCGCGCTTCCGCCAGTACCACCACCGCCACCGTTCGTACTCGGAGCGAGGGTTGTGGCTGTTGCCGCCGACGATTGAGCAGAAATATTTACTGCAGCGTCAAAAGCCGTGACCGTGTAGGAATACTCAGTACTAGCCGACAGACCAATATCAGAATATGAAGTCGCTGACGTTGTCGCAACAAAAACCAAGTCTCGAAATACTTGGTAGCCCGTTACCGCTGTGTCGTCGGTTGAAGCGGTCCAAGACAAATCAATTTGGGATTGGGAAAGTGTCGTCGCGGTCAGGCTGGTCGGAACCGACGGGGCGGTTGTGTCTGACGCACTACCGGTTACGGTTTGCGAAATGATGAATTGATCTTCGATTGCAAAAACTGGCGTAGACAAAACAATCGAAACGGCAGAGATAACCAAGACAGCAAATACCGCGACAAGGACTGGGGTTATTAAATTTTTAACAAATGTCTTCATGTTATTAAAGGGCAATTGCGGTCAGGGTTGTTGTTGCCGTGTAATCGTCTTCGGTTTTATTCGCCCCAGAACCAATCGTCAATCTGAACTTAATCGTGGTTGCGGTACCGCTCGGATGATTCCCCGAAGTCCGCTCAGCAATTAATTCATTGCTGGTCGTAACGGCATTCCAACAACTGTCGACTGTCTCAGTCGAACCAGCACTGCAAATATTCGAACCATTGTTTAAATATTCGTCGGCCACATCAGCACCTTCTGGTGAAAAACCAAACTCAGCATTACCAGCGTCAACAGAAAAGGTAAAATCCGGAACGGCCCCGGCCGGCACGTAATTTGCAATCGTGTCACCCTGAGTGTTGCCCTGCATGGCAGGACTTGAACTAGCTTTTATGTATAAACCGTAGCCGGCTGGACTGTCCGTGGTGACTGTTGTGGCCGCCGAACCGTTTGAGGTTCCGCCAGTGATTCCACCCAAAGCAGGACTCATGCTGACGTCCGATGCCGAAGTCATGGCTATATATGTCGTAGTCATTTGCTGATAGCCAGCCTTGAGGTTATAGGTTGCGCTAGAAGAGTCGCCAGTTGCGACTTCACCAGCCGTGTCTTCCAGACGATAGCTCGAAGAATTACTCTGTCCGCCGCCAAAATTTACCGAATCAGCTTCGATTGAATAGTTTTGACTCGACATAACCTCCGCCACAACCCGAGGAATGTTAGGAAAATTAAACGTAGCCGAAAGAATCGTGACCAAAAGCATAACTGCTAAAGAAAGTTCAAATGCTTTTATATTTTTTTTCGACAGCGATTTCATGTTTTTTTATTTTTTCTTCCCTTTTTCTTTCTACTTTTTCATTTTGATATCAAACCGGCTAAATATAAATTTGAGTAAAAAGACCAAAAACAGAACAGCGACAAACACACCGAGAATAATTTTCCAAGGTAAAACCCAAAACGAAATGGTTTGAACATCGACGATGTCGCCATAGCCGCGGTTAATAGACGCGGTGGCGGTGTATCTACCAGCGAGCAATGATCGATCCCAAGAAACTTCTCTCAAACGAAGCGACTGCGGCAAAGCAAACCAAGGATCAACCTCGACAAAACCGACCTCTTCGCCCAGCATATTTTTAATCCTGATTTCACCATATGGATTGACATGAACCGAACCATTGTTTTCGTACAAAAGTCTAAAAGTAATCGGTCCCCCTCCAAAAACTTTTTTGTTGTTCGCAGTTGCAAAACCCTTGAGCAAACCATCTTCTTTCACGTCACCCGGAACCTTCACGAAAAACGAAGCGCTCAAACGCAAAACGATAGCTGACTTTTGAGCCGAAGAGGATTCTTGGGCAGTCGTACTAACCAGGATGCTTCCATATAAACCTCCCGGCTGAGCATCGGACGGAAGAGTTACTCGCACCGGGATTTTTGCTCGTTCGCCATTTTTTAACTGAAAAGTATTGTTTTCAAAATGCAAAAAATCTCTCAATGAATACGGGCCACGGTCATCACCCAATAAAACAAGAACTTCACCCGGGTTACGGGAACCAGTAAAATCTTCAACGCCGAGAGAAAAATTTCTAGTGCTACCCATGCGGTTGGTCACGGTAATTTGTGTTACCGCTGTTCCACCCGGCTCTATTTCGAGCTCGACCTTTCCGGGACCAACGACAAAATCTTTAAGCGGAGAATTTGAAACATCGAGTTGTTCAGTAAGATATTCGGCACCTGAAACGATCTGGGTAGCGAGGGTAAAAATAAAAACAACAGCCACGATGACTGGCAGAGCTTTGAGAAGAAATTTTTTGACTGTTTTTTTCATGTTAATTGACCGTCGCGGTTAGGGTCGTAGTGGCAGTGTACGTGTCTTCAATTACTGAAGAACCGGAATTGATTGTCAGTTTGAAAACCACGCTGGATGTCGAACCAGAGGCCGCGGTCTCAGTATTTCTAACAATCGTCGAGGTTGCGGTTGTAGAAAGACCGTACCAACAAGAAGCGGCGCCACTGGTGTCTGCTGAGCCGGTATTGCAAGTGTCCGAGCCGTTATCTAGGAATTTTTGAGCAAGGTCAGCAGTTGTACTTGCCAAAACGGTATAACCAAACTCTTCGTTTGATGGAACAGAATAGGTGTAGTCAGGAACACCGGCAGCAGCTGGGGTGTAGTCAGCGATTGTGTCACCCTGTGTGTTGCCCTGCATGGCTGGACTTGAGCTAGCTTTGATCGTCATCGTATAACCTGAAGAATCGTTCGTGAGCACAACCACCGTTGTGGTGCCGTTTGAAGTTCCTCCGGTAATACCACCGAGCGATGGTGTCATAGTGACATCAACAGCATTAGTTGAAAAAGAAATCTCAGAAGTTATGGACTGAGAAACCGTGAATTGGTCCTCAATTGCGCGTCCAAGGGTTGGCTCGACCATAACGAAACCAAGACCAACCATTAGGTTTAGGACCAGGACAGCACCGACAAACTCTTTTAATGATTTTATTTTCATACAAATTAACAAATTAATTTTCGATTACCGGCACCATAACGTATAAGTACTCTTGATCGTCACCACTTCTGAACACTGGCCGGATAAGCCCAGATTCTCCAGACTTGTCCGGTTCAACCACGACTTCGTCTGAAAAAGACTTTTTCACATAATTCTTGATTTCATCATTTAGCGACTCGTCTTCTGTTGAAGGAAGCACAACCAATGACTTAACTGACTTGTGTTCAGCGAATAAATCCCTTACATCCTCAAGACCTAAACTAATCACATCAAGTGCGTTTTTTGTTTTTTCTTGAATTGACTCACCAACAGACTGCAAAACGTTTGCGGAATAAGAAAGTGTGGTTGGGGTGTCAGAAATCGTTCTACCCAGAAAATCGATATTTGACGCCGCAGCGACAAAAAGAAGGACGGCAACAAACACCGTTCCAACCTTATTTAAAAATTTTCTGCTATCGGTAGATTTGCTATTAGATTCAAAAAAACTGGTCGGTTCCTGGTTTTGAGAAAAAAAGGAAACCTGTGGCGTCCCAACTAGGACCTCTTCAGAAAAATTTTGGGGTTGGTTGTGGGAAGGGGTTGGATTTTGCTTGTAGTTATTTAGGGCGTCTTTGTTCACAAACCAAGACCTTCCAACCATTCGACTATCTAAAATGCTCTTGCGACAAAGCTGACTAATATAATCAGCGTTGTAGCCGGTTATCTCGGAAGCTCGGCTAGCCGAGATATAGTTTTTTCCATCAAGAACTAACTCACTTTTCATGTAAAGTATTATATCGATTAACCAGCTGTTTTCTCGCAAAAATTTGGGGACAATTGAATTTCTTTTTTGGGCTTTTTTCTCTAAAAGATTGAGAATATCTGAAGATCGACAAAAACATCCTCCTGGTCAAAACAGAGGCTTGATGAATTTGGGTACTTACAGTTAAAATTTATGGAGAAAAGCAAAATCAAATCAATGTTTTGCCGAGCTCACAGAACCAACGCTGTGGATTCAAACGTTGATAAACTAGATAAAAAAACCTAATATTGATATATAGCTTTATTAATGTTTATAAAAGATGAGTAAAGAATTTTTAACTATCAAAGAGGCGGCTGAGGCCATTGGAGTTTCGCCCCTTACCCTCCGAAACTGGGACAACAGTGGCAAATTTACCGCGTCGAGACACCCCATCAACAACTACCGAGTCTACAAAAAAGCTGAGGTAGACATGCTAATCGAAGACATAAGAACAAAGCAGACCACAATGAAAAAGAGCGGAAAGCAAGTTATGAAATTACAGATAAAACACATAGATTAATTGCGAAAAATTGACTTGTCGCGGATGATCAAAAAAACGGACTAAGTGTCCGTTTTTTTGATTCTGGCTTTTGGCCTAGGAACTCCTTAACCAAGGATGCTTTTTCTTAGTAGTTCCTTCAAAATTTCCGGGTTGCCGGAGCCTCGACTTTCTTTCATCGCCTGGCCAAGCAGAAACTGAAGTGACGCCTCTTTCCCCTTTTTAAATTCTTCGACGACTGCTGGATTACTTTCAATAACTTTTTTAATAATTGGTGCAAGACTTGCTTCGTCACTTTTTTGAATCAAACCCTTTTCATCAGCAATTTTTTTAGGGTCGCCACCAGTTTCAAAAAGAATTTTTAAAATATCTTTTGCGGCCCGGGATGAGATTTCTTTTGAGGTCACCATTTTGACGAGTGATGCAAAAGCAGAGACTCCGATCGGATCATTTACCCACCTTACTGGGTCGCTCTTAACAAGCGCCGACAAATCAGAGTTCATGTAATTTGAAGCAACCGAAACAAGTTTCTGATCACCACCAAGGTCTGCCGCAACTTCTTCAAAATAATCTCCCCAGGTTTTATTCCGGACATACATTTCGGCGTCTTCGGATCGAAGGCCGTAGGTGGTCTGAAGTCGAGCTCGTCGGTTCCAAGGAAGCTCAGGCAATTCTTTTTTCAACGCTTCTGGAGCAAGGTCTGGGATTTCCGAAATATAAATTTTAGGTAAATCTGGATCAGGGAAATATCGGTAGTCATGCGACTCTTCTTTCAAACGCTGAGAAAAAGTTTCTTCGGCGTTTTCATCCCAGCCGCGAGTTTCCTGCACCACCTTCTCCCCTCTTTCAAGAAGTTCGATATGACGTTTAACTTCATACGCAATCGCTTTCTCAACCGACTTAAATGAGTTTATATTTTTAACTTCAACTTTTGTGCCGCGGACACTCTTTGCGCCTTCGGCAACTTCTGGAGCAACAGAGATATTGGCTTCAACGCGCATTTCTCCCTTTTCCATATTAGCGTCACTTGCTCCCAAATATTGAAGGGTGAGCTGAAGCTCGCGAGCAAAAGCAGAAGCTTCTTCTGCTGAATGTATGACCGGTTCAGTCACAAGCTCCATCAAAGGCACACCAGCACGATTAAAATCGACAAGACTTTCAGCACCAGTGTCGTGAGTTGAGCGTGCGGTATCTTCTTCAAGATGAATTCGGGTGAGCTCGACACCATTAAGCATGCCGCCAGAAACCAACGGATGCTTGTACTGGGAAATCTGATATCCCTTTGGAATATCAGGATAAAAGTAATTTTTGCGGTCGAATTCGGTGAAATCAGCGATCCTCCCTCCCAAAGCCAGGCCGAGTTTGAGCACATGCTTCACGGCTTCTTTGTTAATAACCGGTAGAGTGCCTGGGTGAGCCATACAGACCGGGCAAATATTAACATTCGGGCGGTCTTCGTCCGGGTCATTCTTTGAATCACAGAACATTTTTGTCCTGGTTTTGAGCTCGGCGTGGATTTCGAGACCAACGGTGGTGATGTACTTCATGTTTAAAAATATTAAAAATCGGTTTGGCCTTCAATTTTAAGCTTAATCCTTAGCCTGCAAACGACTTACAATCATTTTAGCAACTTTTTTGAGAGATTCGGGGTCGAGAATTGAGACTTCGGTGATTTCAGCCTTTTTACCGCAAACCTTGCTCAGGGCTTTCATTTTAATTTTAACTTCGGCTTCACTCGTCGTATCAGTTTTGGTCAAAATGACGATTTCTGGTTTCGCAGTCAGTTCATCGTTGTATGCAGAAAGTTCAGCTCGAATGGTTTTATAAGCCACCGCAACGTCTTCGTTTTCTGCTGAAACACAATGAAGGATGAGACTGGTGCGAGTAATGTGTCGTAGAAATTTGTGTCCGAGACCTTTTCCTTCAGAGGCACCAGAAATGAGACCTGGGATGTCGGCCAATACGAAAC
>CAYMIB010000004.1:30033-32550 GCA_964390475.1 uncultured Candidatus Saccharibacteria bacterium
CCTTTTCCTTCAGAGGCACCAGAAATGAGACCTGGGATGTCGGCCAATACGAAACCGTAAAGCGGTCCAAGATGAGGATTGATCGTGGTGAAGGCGTAAGCGCCAACTTTCGAAGTTGCATTGGTCAGGGCATTGAGGAGGCTCGACTTACCAGCATTTGGCATTCCAACCAGCCCAGCATCAGCGACCAAAGCCAGCTCAACATGGAATTCAGCTTCTTCGCCAGGCTTACCCGGTGTGCTTTCAAAAGGTTTGACGTTTGTCGAAGCTTTAAAGTGTTCGTTGCCGAGTCCCCCTCGACCGCCTTCGAGAATTTTTATCGTTTGATCTTCTTTCAAAAGCGTCACGACTTTCCCGGTGGAGAGATTTTTTACCGAAGAACCGACAGGAAGCTCGATCGTAAGATCATCCCCAGCTTTGCCGTTCATGCTACTTTTCATACCGTGCCCGCCATTTTTAGCCGCAAACTCCTTGATGTGGCGATAGTTGGCGAGAATATTTAAATTTCTGACGGCTTTAACAAGCACATCTCCGCCCCAGCCACCGTTGCCACCAGCCGCTCCGGCCTTATCTTTTCCCTTCTCGTGACGCCACCGAACAACGCCGTTGCCACCGTGACCAGCGCGGATATGAATCGTTATTTCGTCTATAAATGAAGCCATTTAGACCTGAACTATACGTAAAATGTAGCGTTATCGCAAGGGTGTTTTTGATATTGATATATAAAAATAAAATCAAATCAGGCCGACCACTTCCGTGGACGGCCCGATAAATTCACGCGAACTCAAGAATCAAAAGCATTCAAGAGTCCAAGATGCAAGAGATCACTGCGGGAGGAAGCCGGACACTGACCCATAGAACTCGAGCGCATCCGAGACGTCGACGGTGCCGAACCTGACCATGCCATCGTCGAAGTTGAGGAAGAGCGCGTAGCCGTGAACACCGGAGCCAGGGTCATCAAACTCATCTCCTGCACAGTCGATCCCGAGATCGTCGAGATTCTGGAGACGCTTGGGATGAGTCAGCAACATGATGCCGACCGCAAACGCACCGAGACCAAACTCGCCAGCTGTGCCGGTCATGATCTCGCGTGCCCGTCGAACCGAGCGACCACGATGACGGAGACCGAAGTGAGCCGGAACGATCAGGATGTCCGGATCGCCCTGAGCCTTGGAGAGCTCCGCGAAGTACCGCTCCGTCCGCTTGGACTGGCGTAGTTGCTTCTCGGTGATCTGACCTTCACGGTAGTTGTAGAACTTGCCGTTGCGGGTCTTCTTGATCTCGTCGAACACCCGTTGAACTGCCTGGCTGTAGGTGGTGCCGAAGATCTTGGGGTTCTTGATCCAGTTTGGAATCGCGAACCAACCTTCAGCATGGTCGGGCAAAATAATTCCGACATCCTCACCCATCTCGATCTGGGTCTGATAGTCCTGGTTGGTAAACCCAGAAGCCAAGCCAAGTGCACGAAGATCGTTGGCCTGCTGGGTCAACCCAGCAGGCTTGTTGTAGCCGGAGAGATACCCAAAGCTCGACTCCACCTCCTCGCTCTTGAACTTGTCGGTGTGGCGGTGCTCGGCGATGAAGCCAGCGATCAAGTCACCGAGACCTGCCGCATCATTCACCCGCTGGGCCTCAGCATCGGTGAGCCCCGCCTTGTTGTAGGCCGTACCCGCTATCGAGACGAACTTCAGACCCTTCGGATCACGATCGGTCACCTTCAGTGCAGTCGACGGGGCCAATGACTTTGCCATCGGAACCATCCTTTCTTGCTTTGCCAGATTCGCTCTGGTATGCGTCTTGCCTCGAATGAGACGAGCTTACTAAGTCCTAAAATAGGGCTCAAAAAGCTCGTTTCATTCAAGTGATTCTTGTTAAAGAACTGCTTCCGGCATAGTATCAAAAAAATCAGTGTTTGTCAATAAAAATTCAAACTTGTCAACACCTCTCCTTGAATTCTAGGGCTTAACTTACATTAATTGCAGTATTCGCCATACTAACCGCCGCTTCCTTTGTCTTAGCCGCAGCCATAAAGAGTTTATTGTGACAGAAAAGAGCACCCGGAACACCACTTACAGCCTCGAGTTCGGCACCTTGTTTCCCACCCCACGACGCTGGCAAACTTTTCCGATTCTCAAACGAGCTTGAGTCTTTCTTTATCGCCTTGATCCGCCACACGCCATTCCTTGGATACACCACAAAAAGCGGTTCCGGAAATTCCATAAACGTTCGCTCAAATGGGAATTTCTGGTCAAGAATAATCAAGCGCTTGTCCGAACTTTTCTCATACGCTTCGCGAGCAAATACACTTCCTTCAAAGTTGTCTTTAGCGACGGTGATTTCTCGGAGTAGAATATTTTTTGCAAGTTCAACAGATTTTATGAAACGCGAATCAATGTCGGTTGATTCTTCTTTCCATGTTGGATTCAGAGCACCAATAATTGACGAAATGTCGAATGGTTTTACGTTTGTAAAGATTTCCTTTGAGACCTGAATTCCATTATCAATAGCATCAACTGG
>CAYMIB010000005.1:0-29283 GCA_964390475.1 uncultured Candidatus Saccharibacteria bacterium
CTGTGATCGTTTTGACCTCAAACATCGGCGCGCAGTTTATCGACCGAATGCAAAAGATTGGCTTTGCCGGTGAAATGTCCGACAAGGTGTCTTATGAGGAAACTAAAAATCGCCTCATGAATGCTTTGAAAGAACACTTCAAGCCCGAATTCCTAAACCGCCTCGACGACATCATCGTTTTCGATGTTTTGAGTAAAGAAGCCATTGCCAATATTACTAAAATCCAGATCGAACACGTTAAAGAGCGCTTGGCTCAGAAAGAAATTTCTCTCGAAATCTCACCGGAGGCGATCGAATTTCTCGGCAAAGAAGGCTACAACCCTCAGTACGGTGCTCGTCCGCTTCGCCGCCTCATCCAAAGCAAAATTCTAAACCAGGTGGCATCTCTCATAATCTCAAAAGGCATAGTCCGAGGCGGCACGGTGACTGTTGATGTAAAAAACAATGAGTTTGTCTTCGACGTGAAAAAAGGTAAGCGGGGAAGTTTGATCGAAGAGTCGATGATAGCACCGACGGGTGAGCCGGCTGGGGCGAAGTAATCGCTCTTCTAGCTCACACACAGTGTATATAGAAAAAAGCCCGGCGCTCGCTGGGCTTTTTGTTGGTTTGTTACTGTTCGAGAGTTTCGCCCTTGAGCGTAAGACCCAAATTAGCTAGCTTTCTCCTGATTTCACTCAGAGATGTTAGACCAAGACTCCGAATATCTGAAAGTTCCTTAGGACTCCAGGTCACCAACTCTGAGATCGTTTTGATCCCGGCGCGATATAGGCAATTGTCGGGTCGAACAGAAAGTTCAAGAGATGCGATCGTATCGTCGTTGCCAACAGGGAGTTTTTGGTTCGTGACCGGGGGTAGGTTGTTGATGTAGGTTGCGATGGTAAATGCTGCGAGCTTTGCCTCCCTGGTCCACGCGCCACCCTCAAGTTCCTTAATTGCACTGTCAACTTCTGACCGGATAGTAATTCCATAGACATCAGAAATGATGCGATCAGGGTTTACAACCAGTGCCAGTACTCGAGCCCTGCTGGTTGTTAAATCGCGGCTGTCTCCAATCTCGTTCTTAAAAATGTCTCCAATTCTCATTTCCGGACTCCTCTTTTGTTCAATGATCGGTCTCGGTAAATAATATAATAAAATTTTTGAATGTCAATTTTTGTTCCAGTCTGAAAGAAATTTTCTTGATCATTGGCTATTTTTCACCTACAATGGCCTTTACGCGTAGGTGGCGGAGTGGTCAATCGCAACAGACTGTAAATCTGTCGACCAATGGTCTTCGCAGGTTCGAATCCTGCCCTACGCACCAATTAGTTTCCAAATACCAGAGAATTTAAAAGAACCCGCCTAGAAGCGGGTCCCGTGTGTCTATTTGTTTAGCTTAGCAATTCCTGGAGCAAGAGCCTGTTTCGCTCTTTTTCCTGTTTCCTTCTTCGTTTTCTGTAACAAGCACAGCAATGCTTGATCGCATGAATCTTTTTATTTTCTCCACAACTCAGACAAGTTCCAAATTTCCCATTCCGATAGCACTTGGCGCATATTGGTTTGCCGGCATTGCCACGCTTTTCGACCGCCTTAACCTCGTTACATTTGGAGCACTTCTCGTGTTTTTCTGGGTTTTTGCGGCTGCAGTTATAACAAAATGGCTCGCCCAGCTTTCCACGACCTGCCACTGGTTTGACCCCATGACACTCAGAACATTCCTCGTGCTTGTGCGGGTTCCGGTAATGATCTTTTCTGAGACACGCCCCACAGGTAAGCTCTGCCGTAATTGTGTTTTTTTGAACTATTTTCTCTTGCTTACAAATATTACAGAGACCTATCATCATAACGGCTGAACCCCCTTTCTGATTTTTATGTGGTTGTGGTCAGTCTTACCGAACAGTTTGACTATCTAGTGAATAATCCTACAACACGGTTTTGATTTTGGAAATGGGGCGGGACTTGGTACAATGAGGCCTCAAAATAGGCACAAACTAAGCACGAAAAAATAATGAAAACCCAGTCAAAAAACCATCCAGATTCCCAAGGTCTGCGGACTTGGATCGAAATCGACACCAAGGCCATGAAGCACAATTATGATTTGCTTCGTGGTTTGCTTTCACCAAAAACAAAAATGATGGCGGTGGTGAAGTCGAATGCTTACGGCCACAGTTTGATTGATTTTTCACAAGAAATGGAGCGGCTTGGAGCTGATTGGTTCGGAGTAGATTCGATTCTCGAAGGTCAGGCTTTGCGAAAGGCGGGGATTAAGGCGCCGATTCTGGTGCTCGGGTACACCTTGCCAAGTAAAATCGAAACTGCTGCTGAAGAAAATATTTCTATCACTGTTTCGACTTTTGAAACTCTGGAAGAAATCACTGAACTTACTAAAGGCGGCAAACTGAGTGATTTCAGTAAAAATCTTTCGATCCATATAAAAGTTGACACTGGTATGCACCGCCAGGGTTTTATGCTGAATCAGATTGAGGAAGCTGTTTCGAAATTAAAATCTTTACCTGAAAATATCAAAATTGAGGGATTATTTACTCATTTTGCAGCCGCTAAAAATCCGGCCTTTCCAGCTAGGACTCTTGTCCAGATCGAACAGTTTGAGGTTTGGATTAAGGCCTTTAAACAAGCTGGTTTTTCTCCGATTATTCATGCCGCGGCCTCTGGTGGCGCGATTGTTTTCCCGCAGTCACATTACGATATGGTGCGTTTAGGTATTGTCATTTACGGTCTCTGGCCATCAGCTCAGGTTAGGGGATTTGCTCAAAAAGATTTACCTCTCAAACCAGTTATGACCTGGAAGGCTGTGGTCGGTGAGGTTAAAATTGTTCCGAAAGGCGAGTCGGTTGGTTACGACTTCACTGAAACTCTAAAGCGAGACTCAAAACTAGCCATCGTTCCGGTTGGATATTGGCATGGTTTGCCTCGCTTGCTTTCAAGCGTCAGCGACGTGCTTATTGGTGGGAAAAGAGCCCGGATGGTTGGGCGAGTTTCGATGGATATGATCACCCTTGATGTGACCGATATTCCTGGCGTTAAGGTGGGGGATGTGGTGACGATTCTTGGTCAAGACGGCGACGATCGGATTAGTCCAAAAGAAATTGCCGATCAGTCCGAAACTTCAGAGTACGAAATTATCACTCGGACCAATCCGCTTATAAAGAAAATTTTTGTTTAGTATGTTTGGGCGGCAAATTTTTAGCTATACTGGCGGAACAGGCCTTAGATTTGCCTTTTTTTGAGATATCGGGTATATTCTCTCCACTATGTCACAAAATCATCTCGTTGGGTTGACCTGCACAAAGTGCAAAAACCGCAACTATTATACGACCAGAAACCGAAAATCAGTCGAGAAAAAGCTCGATCTGAAGAAGTTTTGTAAAACTTGCCGAAAAACTTTGGCGCACAAAGAAACGAAGGTCTAAAGCAAAAAACCACCTTGGCATAGTCCTCTCCGGTGCGGGCCCCGCTGCGCGAAGCACCTCCGAGAACCATACCAAGGTGGTTTTTTGATAAACGAACGTCGCTCTGGTACGATGTGCCTACTGGGCCCATAGTTTCAATGGTAAAACGTCGGTTTCCAAAACCGCTGTTCCCCGTTCGAGTCGGGGTGGGCCCGCAAAAATTCAAATCACACTTTGTTTAGGAGAGTGTCTTGTATTTCTAAAATATTTTCGACTTTATCTATGACGTCATAAATTTTACAGTCCGATTTTATTAAGTAGTCTATTGGCTTATATGTAGTTAAAACATCTGCTGCCTGTTCACTCAGAGCGTTTACGTTTGTCAGAATAACGACTGGAACATTGGCGCCCCACGAATCCTGCCGGATCTTTTTAAGAGCAGTCATGCCATCCATTTCGGGCATTATAAGATCGAGCAAAATAATATTCGGATGTTTAGAGAGCGCAAGCTCAACGCCCTCCTTGCCGTTCCCAGTTTCAAGGGGCGTAAAATTTTTGAGACGAAAAATGACCCCGAGAGCTTCTCGAAGACTTTTCTCGTCTTCCACTATTAGTACTGTTTTTTGGGCGGGCAAAGCTTTTTGGTTGCTAGTTTATACATTATAGTCTTCTTCAAAAGAAGATACTATAATGTTATTCATTCAAATCGCCATGAGACAATCATTTGGACAACAACTTCGAAAAGAAAGAAAAAAACAAGGTTTAACCACTGAAGTCATCGCCAAAGCCAGTGGAGTTTCTCGTAGTTACATCACTCTGATTGAGAATGGGAAACGCTTACCGGGAAGGAAAAAAATGGTAAAGAGGGGGTGGAGCTTGCTCTCTCAAAACATCCAGACATAATTTTACTTGACCTGATAATGCCCAGTATGGATGGCATGACGGCTCTAAAGAAAATCAGGCAAGATTCATGGGGGGCTCACGTGCCAGTGATCATTCTTACTAACGTTAGTGCGACCAGCGAGCAATTGGTGGATGACATGGTGACTAATAAGCCAATGAATTATCTGATTAAATCAGATTGGAAGATTCATGATGTTGTAAAGAAGGTCGAAAAAATATTGGTAAAAAGCAATTAAAATATGAAAAAAGAAAAAATAAATGCTGATGAATTGTGGAAAGTCGCCTGGACTTATATTAGAAGCGTTGTAGATACTTTACGTGAACCTTTTTTAATTCTGGACAAAAACCTGCGGGTTTTGTCAGCTAATAAAACTTTTTATTCGGTTTTTCGTGTTAATCGCGAGGAAACAGAGGGGAAATTGGTTTATAGCTTGGGAAACGGTCAATGGAATATCCCCAAATTAAAAATATTGCTTGAAGATATTTTACCCAAAAATACTTTTTTTGAAGATTTCAAAGTCGAACATAATTTTCAAACAATAGGACACAAGACAATGATCCTCAATGCTCGCAGGGTTCATACCACCGGCACAGAAAAACCGATAATACTTCTTGCTATGGAGGACATTACCAAGCAAAAACAACTCGAGGATAAGATGAAGGAGTACACGAAGGAACTTACTCTCGAGGTAGCTAAGCGAACGGCAGAACTAGAAGTGCGGGTGAGAGAATTGGAGTCAATGAATAAGAGTATGGTCGGAAGAGAACTGAAAATGGTGGAACTAAAAAGGGAAGTCGAAAGTTTAAAAAAAATGATTAAAAACGGCGATGCTAAAAAAATAAACAAGAAAAATGGCAACGGTAATCATAAAAAAACCTAAGAGAATGAAAGAACAGAATACTCATGATCGAGTTCTCAGTGACTCCTTTTTTAATAATACTCTTGATGGTTTGGCATATTGCAAAATGATTTTTAATCCAGAAGGAATTCCAATCGACTTTTTATACATAGATGTCAATAAAAATTTTGAAAAGTTAACGGGACTGAAAAATGTTGCCGGTAAAAAAGTCTCAGAGATAATGCCGATAATTATCTCATCTAATCCAGAGTTGTTGGAGATTTGCGGTCGGGTTTCAAAGACCGGAGTATCAAAAAAAGAGTTTGAAGTATACATAGAGCCGCTGGCGAAGTGGTTTTTTGCATCAGTTTACTGCCCCAAGAATGAGTTTTTTGTGGCGGTATTTCAAAATATCACCGCGAGAAAATTGATAGAAAAAGATTTGGAAAATGCAAAAATCGCCGCTCGGAATGTTCTCGAAGATCTTCAAACTGAAAAGGAAACACTGGCACATGCCAAAGCCAAGGATGAAGCTATGCTTGCTTCGATTGGTGATGGTGTAATCATCGTGGATTTGGCTGGGAAAATAACATTTATTAATCAATCAGCCCAAGATGTGCTCGGCTGGGAAAGTGCCGAAGTTATGGGCAAATCGCTTTTTGACGTCGTCCCGATTGAGGATGAAAGTGGCGAAATGGTATCGGCGAAAGCGCGTTCGGCTGCAGTTACTCTGGCAACTGGTGTGGCGACTTGGGAAGAAGGGAAAGAAGGAGTTTCACTCACCACAAAAACAACACCCGGAATTTATTACTACATCCGTAAAGATAAAACAAAGTTTCCTGTGGCCATGAATTTTTCTCGCGTGATATTAGATAATAAAATTGTCGGGGCAATTGAAGTTTTTCGAGACATTACCAGGGAGAAAGAAATTGACAAGGCGAAAAGTGAGTTTGTTTCTCTGGCTAGTCACCAACTTAGAACACCACTAACCACCATAAGCTGGTATACAGAAATGATCTTGAGGGGTGATGTCGGCGTTATTGTTCCCAGCCAAAAAAAATATCTAGAAGAAATATATCAGGGCAATAAACGGATGGTTGAACTCGTTAATACTCTTTTGGATGTTTCTCAAATTGAGCTCGGGACATTTAAAGTTGAGTCAAAACCAACCGATATAATTGCGCTTGCACAAAGTGTTCTTGATGAACAAAAACAAAATATTGGAAACAAAAGACTTATCACTAATCTAAAATTAGGTAACGATATCCCAACATTTTCAACAGACTCCAGACTTCTTCGTATGGTTTTTCAGAATCTTATTGCTAATGCTGTAATGTATACACCGGCAAATGGAAACATTGAATTCTCGATCACTCTGCAGGAGAAAAAGAATATCTTTATAAAAATTTCTGATACAGGATATGGTATACCAAAAGATCAACAAAGTCAGATATTTACCAAGCTTTTTCGAGCCGATAATGTCAGGGATAAGGATACAAACGGAACTGGTCTCGGTCTTTATCTCGCAAAATCGATTGTTGAAAAATCGGGGGGAAAAATTTGGTTTGAATCAGAAGAAAATAAAGGCACAACTTTTTTCGTGTCGATTCCTTTACATGGAGTGATAAAGGTCCCGGAAACAGGACATAAATTTAATAATGTTAAAAATTAAGGCAATTTTAATAATATGGTGGATGGATTAAGGGATAATAAAAAGATATCTGTTGTGGAAATAGTAGAGGATGATCATTCTCTACGAATGGCTCTTCGAAACAAACTTGAATTTGAAGGCTATGAGGTGATTGAAGCCTCAAACGGTAGTGAAGGGTTAGTTACTGCTTTACGCAAACACCCCGATCTTATTTTACTTGATATTGCGATGCCTATCATGGATGGTTTAACGATGATGAAAAAGCTGCGACAGGAGAATACATGGGGAAATAATGTTCCAATTATTTTACTCACCAACCTTAGCGCGGATGATGATAAGATTAATCAAGCAATCGCTGATTATAGCCCTGCTTACTATTTAGTGAAATCAAACTGGAAAATCAGTGACTTGATAGATAAAATCGACGAACGACTTTCCCGCTCTGTGGTGTGAGTAATTGAAGCCCTATGGTCGCCCAATCGTGCGCTTCACGAGAGGCGTCAAGATGATAAAATCCGAAGTCTGTAAAGATTAAATGGAAGATCGTATTAGAAAAGCCGTTAAACAAAACAAGGTTATAGCGTATAGCTTTGTCATCATAAAAAATTTTGAAATTGATAAATTTGCAGCTTCAGGCGGTGGGGTGAATGTACACACAAAATTTCAGGCGGCCTCATTAAGCAAAACATTAACCGCTCTAATAAGCCTTAAACTTGTTGAGCAAAAACTACTTAAATTAATCGAAATTAAAGAACTTCTTTCTCACTCCGCCGGTATTTCAGTGCCTGGTTTCGGGGGTTATGAACATAACCAGAAGATTCCCAATCTATCGCAAATCTTGGAGGGAATCTCGCCAGCGAATTCTCCTAAAATTTTTCAAAAATATAAGTCAGGTAGGTATCGATATTCTGGTGGAGGTTTTATGATTCTGCAAAAAATGATTGAGGATGCTATTGGTAAACCTTTTCCAATCGTTGTCAACGAACTTGTATTTAAAACTTTGGGGATGAAGCAAAGCACATTTGAATTAATTAAGATCAATAAAAATGATCATTTGTATCCGGAAAGTGCCGCCGCCGGACTTTGGACGACTCCGACAGATTTTACTAAATTGCTCATTGAGATTGGATCGGCTTTGAAAGGGAAAGGCAAGGTACTTTCAAAAAAATCTGCACAAGTAATGCTTACTAAATATCTGCCCAGTGTAGGTCTTGGAACATTTGTTCATAAGACGAAGAACAGAATCCAATTCACGCACAACGGAGCGAATTTTGGATATCGAGCACGATATATTTTCTTTTCAGATGGAAATGGGGTAGTGGTAATGACAAAATCAAATGATTTTAAATTTATTGATAGAGCGGTCCGCGCTATAGGTAAGGAATATGGTTGGGGTAAATTTAAGGTTAAAATATAAATGTCATGGACACTATTTTTATTCCCAACTTACACCGTAAGCGGGCATTGATAATTGTAGATATGCAGGAAGGGTTCTTAAAAAACCATACAAAATGGATCATTCCCAATATCCAGCAGGTTATTAAGAAAGGAAAATATGATCTCCACATCGAGGCAATTTTCCATGCGGAGCTTGGATCTATCTGGGATAAACAAACAGATTGGACTTTTAAATTAGAGCCAACAGTTAAAGAAGTAAAAGATTACCTTGAAGGTAAGGAAGTAATTACTGTTACAAAAACAACTAAGTCTGCTTTTAAGGGCGATAAAGATTTGATTTCAATTTTGATAGGAAACAAAATAGAAGAAGTACATGTCGTTGGGGTTGATGCTAATGACTGTGTTCTCGCCACTGCCTTTGACAGTTTTGACGCCGGGTACTTCACTTATGTTATTGAAGAATGCATTGAATCCAGTACCGACGGAAAACTTCGGGAGTGTGCACTAACTATTCTTAGAAATGTAGATTTGACTAATCATTCAGAACTGATAAAAACGTAATATAATTTACAGAAATGCCCTGGATTCTCATTGCTTTTGTTTCTCCCATACTGCATGGGTTTTCTAATATACTTGATAACTATTTAGCCAACAAGTTATTTAAAAATCTCTGGACGTTGATTTTTTATAGCAGTCTCCTTAACGCAGTCTTTTTACCCTTTGTTTTATTGATCCAAGTACCTGATTTGCCACCACTAGAATTTCTACCCCTCTTCTTATTGATAGGACTAATAGAGGTGTTTTATCTATTTCCATATTACAAAGCCCTCCAAAACGAGGATACGTCAGTTATTACAGCATTATTTTCTATTGGAAGAATATTTGTGCCAATTCTAGCCTTCTTCATTGTTAAAGAAGTTTTGAGTCTTCCGCAATATATAGGTTTCTTGATCATTATCATTTCAAGCGTAGCCGTAACATTTAATGGTCGAATGAAATTTCGTATCAATAAATCTTTTCTCCTAATGATCCTGTCTGCCTTATTGCTCTCAATTGAAGCTGTCATTTATAAATATCTTTTTGAAAATGTCAGCTGGAGTACGGGATTTGTTTGGCCAGTAATTTTCTCATTCGTGATTTCTCTGTTCTTTCTCTTTATTCCAAAACCCCGAAAAGATATTATTGAAAACAGAAAGAATTTTATAAAGAATTTACCAATCTTTGCGTCAGAAGAAATTCTGACATTTGGTGGTTCTGCAACCGCAGTTTATGCGATATCACTTGTACCGGTCACGCTTGTTAAGGGTATCGCCTCATTTCAAGCTTTCTTTGTTCTTGTGTACGCAATTGCACTTCATCGCTTTTTCCCAAATGTTTTTAAAGAAAATATTGATCGCAGAAGTATTATAAAGAAGATGGTATTTTTTCTTTTAATGGTCGCTGGAGTAATTTTAACGATTGGATAGATGGTCTATTCTTCAATTTGGTATCAAGCAATCCTCGTGCTTGGCCGTGATACACTTAGTACTTACTCATTAGCCCATTTAATTTCATGAATAAAGGATCAGGGATAATCGCAGCCGCAGGTGTTTCGTTTTTGCTCGCTGTCTACATGTGGTTTACAGGTAGTAAAGAGGCAGGATTATTTATTGGTCTCTGGGTTCCGTCATTGCTTTCACTCGCTGTTTACTTCAAAAAATAGATGGATGATGGCCTGGTCTTTATTTTTGGCATTATTGTCAGCGTCATTGCCAGTATAGGCATATACCGTTCGCTCAAAAAATGACTATGCTATGAAAATTCTTCTTCTCATTTTTTCTGTAATTATAGGTCTGATCATTATCTGGTCACTCGTCGGATACTTTACTTCGAATGCCGAACAAGCAAAATATTCGGTACTGAAAAAGGCCGATGGCTACGAAATTCGGGAATATCCCGCCCATATCGTTGCTCAAACTGTGGTTGAGGGCACTCGGGTGAATGGTGATGCTTTTAATAAAGGATTTACTATTATCGCTGGCTACATATTTGGAGACAATGTCAAAAAAGAGAGTATCGCTATGACTGCGCCCGTCGTCGCCCAGCAATCATCAGAAAAGATAGCGATGACCGTGCCGGTGACTGCAAGCGCGATGGGTGATTCACAGGTGATCTCTTTTGTGATGCCAAGCGGATATACTCTCGAAACGTTACCTACTCCCAATGATTCCAGAATAAAGCTTGTCGAAGTGTCTGAACAAAAAATAGCAGCACTAGGGTTTTCTTGGTATAGAACAGACAATCGCTTTGAGAAAATGCGGAAACAGTTATTTGCAGATCTTGATCGTGACAATATTACTATAATTGGTACGCCAATCTTTGCCGGCTATAATCCACCCTGGACTCCTCCATGGATGAATCGAAACGAAATAATGGTACAAGTCCGATAATTCGCAAAAAATGACAGAAACAATACTGAATTTTTCTGGACTTTTCATTCTCATTGCTGGGTTTATCATCGGACTCGGAGCGGTAACGGTAATTGATATTCACGGCTTTCTCGGAAGAAAATCTGCGTACTGGACAGAGGCAACTACACGAACACACAAGGTAACAAAACCTATGATCTGGGTAGGCATAACCTTGGCAGTGTTAGGAGGATTAATTTTCTATCGTGATGCAGGACTCAGTGGTCTTCCTCTCGCACACCTGCTCATTGCCATAGTTCTTATTATTAACGGATATTTTCTTTCATTTAAAGTAAGTCCATTTCTTCTTGAAAGAGAAAAAGAAGGGAGGCAAAGAGATCTTCTTCCTTAGTCTTGGCAAAATAAGATTATATTTAGCTTAGTAGTTTCTGATGTGGGTTGGTGGGGAGGATTGGTAATACTTGTATATTATTTGATTTCCAGATGAGAAATAAAACTGTTTTAGTAGATGACAAGATGCAGCGGAGTTATAGGTATGAGTTGTTAGAGCCGGAGGGTAAAAACTTTTCTCCAGAATTTAAACCGGAGCTTACTCCCAAGGTTATGCTCAGGCTTGGGGTTTTTGGAGGCAAGTATATGACTGATTGTGGCAAGGAGTTCCCGAAAGAGTGGTACACGCATGCAAAGCTTTGCCCAGAAAAGCATGACCCAAAGCTAAACTATTTTGGCGTCAATGCTTCACAGCCATTATCTGTTTGGAAAAAGAAAGGTTGGATACACAAAGACGATCCCAGAGGTTGGTTTCAGTGGTATTGTCGTTATTACATGGGAAGGAGGACATTAGTCGAAGATGAAAAGCAGATCAGACGATGGAAAGCGATAAAAAGACACATCGCTCAGGTAAAAAAGAACTGCCAAGTCGGCGATGAATCCTGCAGACCTAAACAAAGGCAAGCCATCCTTCATTGGGCATATGATAGCCGGAAAATGTAACAGTGGAAGGTCGCTTATTGTGTCACTTTTGTCACTTTTTGAAGCGCACGAGACGTCTCGAAACGATAGTGTAAAATATACCCACTCCGTCAATCTTGGCTCGGCCGACCACTACGAAATCAGGGTTAGAATTTTTGATTTTACCTCTTCAATGACAATGTCTTTAGCAGTTTCTATTTTTTTGACGTGTCGAGCATGCCAATCGAAAGAGCGAATTTGATCTGTCAGAATTGCTCCAGCGATATGCTTTCCGTTTAACACAACTTCAAATGGATAGTTTTTTATTTTTGAGGTAATGGGGCAGAGGAGTGCAAGTCCAACTTTTTCATTGTAAATTTTTGGTGAAACAACAAAGGCAGGTCTCTGTCCTTCTTGCTCGTGTCCTTTGGTTGGATTGAAATCAACCCAAACCAAGTCACCTCTATCAGGGATGTATTTGCTTACCATGTCTCTTTTCCAACACGATCACCCCAATTAGTTTCCTCAGGCTTGTTTTGAGGGTTGATTTGATCGACAAGTTTTTTGATCGACAATTTTTTCTTCATGGTTGGTTTGATTTTAATTATTTCTCCTCGCTCATCTTCAATATCGACAGTTGTGCCGGCTTCTAGCCCAAGCTTTTCAATTAAATATTGTGGTAATCGCACAGCAAGGCTGTTACCCCATTTTTGTATTTTGGTTGACATGAATAAAGTATATACAATGTATATATTGAGTCAATGTCCATTGCCTGCACAAATAGGCTACAATACTCGTCCTAAATTTTTCCTTAAGATTAATTAAATTTTGCTACGTACTGAGAATTTCTAGGTTTTTTAATGTGCCCAACATGGCCCGCTCCAACATTTATATGTTGACAATCGCCCAAAAAAACACTATTATGCTGCCAGAGAAACGTACTTTATAAAAAACATCAGGACGTAAGTCCAAAGAAAAGAGGAAACATGAATAGAATCAAAGAAACAGTAGTGACGTTGTTTTTAGCAGCGCGCTACTCTTTTTCTTTTTGCTGGAAAAACAGTAAAAGGGAAACAATCGGCAGAATCATCGTGTCTGTTGGGACAACGCTTTTAGCGTATCTCACGATTCAATCAACTGGTCTCATCATTAATGCCGTGCAAAAGGCATTGGCTGATGGAACGGTAGTACGAGTGCAGTCCATACCGGATTTGTTCCGGGGAGGTCTGGCCTTGCCGATTGTCTTTATGCTGTCAATTTTGCTCGTCGGTGCTGTTTTGGGTCGGCTTCAGTGGTTCTATCGGAGCACCTGGAACCAAAAACTTCGATTCGCCAACACCCGAGAGATTAATGAGCATCGATCTACACTCGACGTCGCAAGATTTCGTAGCAAAGAACACGACGACTTGTCCAAACGCATTCAGGAACTGCCGACTTCGTGGCAGACCAGGATTTGGTTTTCGGACGAAATGTTCAATCTCTTTGCAACTTCAGTTTCCTTCATAATCTTTGGTGCATCACTTTTGTGGTACAAGCCGATCTACGCCTTGATTCTGTTCATTATGGCAATTCCGATGGCGATCATCGAAGTGAGATTCGTCACTTTGTGGTGGGGTTTGTTTCAGGAACTTGTGCCTCATCACAAAAAACGCCACATGTTGGAAAAGCCGTATCACACAGCGGCACCGTTTGTTCAAGCACTGGTTTTCAACCAACTGCCTTCACTGCGAAAGGAAATCGACTTTAATGTCGGCGAGGTGTTGGAGAAATACAACGGTCTACGTACTTCGGTGTTGAGAAGCGAGATGCTTACCCACATTCTTTCTGTCGTTGGGTTTGCTGGGATTGCTGTCCATGCGATCTGGAACACAGTCGCTTTTGCTGGAGAAATCGGTACGCTGACCATTATTTTGGCAGCGGCCAGGACCTTCCAGGCCAATCTCGAGCAAATTGTTGCTTCGGTTGCTGACCAGTGGAACAACGCCAAGGGCGTCATTCTCATTGAGCAGGATTATTTCGGACTCAAACCATTGATCAAGACCGAAAACCCAGTTGTGCCGCAGTTTACGGCCATTCCTACCATTCGGTTCGAACATGTGAACTTCACATATCCGGCTTCAGAAACCCAGGTGCTCAAGGACGTTAGTTTCGAAATTGAGCCCGGAAGCAAGATGGCAATCGTTGGCCAAAGCGGGCATGGAAAGTCCACGCTTCAAGCTCTCATGATGCGACACTACGACCCAACTTCTGGTAACATATTTATCAACGACATCAACCTTCGGAACATCGAGCCTAGCGTTTGGTGCCAGACAATTTCGGC
The DNA here is from genome assembly GCA_964390475.1 of uncultured Candidatus Saccharibacteria bacterium. Lineage (GTDB taxonomy): Bacteria > Patescibacteriota > Minisyncoccia > Phycocordibacterales > DATGWK01 > JAHFLV01. The sequence goes on from CAYMIB010000005.1 coordinate 13,860, forward strand.
ACTTACCCAGGAATATACAGTGCTCGAACGCTTGGTTGGTCATGAGATTGCGTCTTCGCGACTTGATCAACCGGTTGACCTTGGTCGGATTATCGAATCATCGCGCTTTGCGGATTTTGACGAGGTGGTTGGTGAAGATCCGAAGGGATACGAATCCCAAATCGGTGTCGAGTTTGGCGGTCGAGATTTTTCTGGTGGAGAAAGACAACGTCTGGCCCTTGCTCGTGTTCATTATCGTGGCACACCGATTCTTATTCTCGACGAGCCTGATGCCAAGCTTGACCCGGAGTCGGCCCAGAAGGTGATTGACCAAGTGTTTGCTCTCAATGGCATCACGGTGATCATGATCACTCACCATGTGTCGCGTGCAGAACGGTGCGACAAAATCATTGTCATGAAAAAGGGTGAGGTGGCCGAGCAAGGCACGCATACTGAACTCATGGCACGTGATGGCGCCTACGCCTCGATGTTTGAGAAAGACAAGAAGCGCCTTTCACCAAAACATGCGGACTCTGACGATGATCTGGTCGGGGCTTCAAAGTAGAACCAAATTTAAAACAACTGCTGAGCGCAAAGCTCGGCAGTTTTCTTTTAAGCAGGAAGCTCCACATTTAAAATTTATTTTGTAATCAAGATTTTCGAATAAACTCTAAGGTGTGTGCTCGCACCTCGGTCCATTCTTTTGGCCCAAACCATTTCACTCGTTTATCCCTTTTAAACCACAGCATTTGTCGTTTCGCATACTGACCAATTTCAATTTCAAGTCGTTTGGTCATTTCTTGTCTACTGATTTTTTTCTGTAAAAAGCGGGCGATTTGGCGATACTCAAGCCCAAAAATTTCCAGCCGGCGCCAAGAAACGCCATCGGCATGAAGTTTGCGAACCTCAGCAATCATTCCTTGTTTAAATCTAGAGTCGAGACGTTTTTTTATCCTTGCCCGCAAAATGTCGTTCTCAACGGTGAGACCAATAAACAAAGGATTATACTCGCCGCTGATCTGCGAGGATTTTTTAAAAGTGGGGACTTTGCCCAGAGCAGTGGCGATTTCGATGGCACGGATCAGGCGCCGAGGATTTTTCTTGTCGATTTCTCGATACCGCCTTGGGTCGAGTTTCTTTAGTAGGCGAGCAAGTTCGGTGACAGATTTTTTCTCGAGTTTTGCCCGGAGTTTTTTGTTTGGCGGAACATCGGGAAAAATGACAGAGTCGACGAGAGCTTGAATATAAAAACCGGTGCCGCCGCAAATTATCGGCACCTTGCCTCGAACGGCGATTTCTGCAATCGCTTTCTGACCCGCTTTCTGAAAATCCGCAACGGTGAAAACCGAGCGAGCTTTGGGCGAAACAATATCGAGCAGATGATGAGGCACACCTTTCATTTCGGCTCGGGTGATTTTTCCGCTCCCAATATTGAGGCCTTTGTAGACCTGACGCGAATCGGCCGAGATAACTTCGCCGTTCACTGCCCGCGCCACCCGTACCGCAAGCGCGCTTTTACCGACGGCGGTTGGGCCGACTATTATGATGAGTCTTATTTTTTTGTTCGAGGCTTCTATATTCATTAAATAAAAGTAGATTCTGATATAACATAACACTAATGGAAAGGCCTCAGAGATATCTCTGAGGCCTACGTTATTTCACTACACTGTCGTACACTCATGAATTCTTCCGTAGAATCTAAAGTAGCGAGCAAGGGCTATTAATCCAGTAAGCGAGAGTATGATCGAGCCGATGTAATGATGTTTGTGGTTTTCAAAATTCATCGCCCACATCACGCCAAAAAGCGTTGCGCCGAGGAATGAAGTCATAATGCAAGGGCCACAAAGCACACTTGGTTTTTTTGGCAGGAATGGGCGATCGAGCATCGATAGGGCAAAGGATGTCCAAAACATGATTTGAGCCAAAACTGACACAACATTCAATGCAATCAGCATGTTCGCTTCCTTTTGTTAGAGTCCTGTGCTGAGCTTTTTCTGCTAAAAAACTAGCACTCGATGTGCTAATTGTCAAGTTTATGGTGCCGAAGGTGGGACTCGAACCCACACGAGGTTGCCCTCATACGATTTTGAGTCGTACGCGTAGACCAGTTCCGCCACTTCGGCATGTATCTAATGTTCCTGCGTGGTTTACGAGCGCAGTTCCCACACTCTACTAAATAATCACTAAAAATCAAAGACAATTCAAAAAATTGGTATGTTAAAATATTCTTATGTCACATTACTTTAACGACTCGGTTTTTTGGGTTGATGTTGAAAAAATCAAACCAAATCCATTTCAGCCGCGACGAGATTTTGATCAAGCCCAGCTCGAGAGTTTGGCGGATTCTATAAAACAATACGGCGTTTTGCAGGCCTTGGTGGTGACTCGAAAAGAAGTCGAAAAGCCAGACGGAGGTCTCAGTGCCGAGTATGAACTCATCGCTGGTGAGCGGCGTTTGCGGGCGTCTCGGCTTGCTGGGCTTCAGCAAGTACCGGTGCTTATCAAAACCGGTACGGAGACTGACCTGATGAAGCTTGAATTGGCCATCATCGAAAACATTCAGCGCGAGGATTTAAATCCGATCGACCGAGCTCGAGCTTTTGAAAGATTGGCTAATGAATTCAGATTTAAACATATTGAAATAGCGAAAAAAGTCGGAAAAAGTCGGGAATACGTTTCAAATTCAATCAGAATTCTGACTTTACCTCAGGAAATTCTCGATGCCCTAAGTCGTGGTGAAATTTCTGAGGGTCATACTCGGCCACTTCTTATGGTTGGTGAGCGACCGGACGAACAGCGAGTACTTTTCAAGGAAATTGTTTTCAAAAAACTGACTGTACGTGAGGCCGAAGCGATTTCTCGCAAAATCGCATATGACAAGGTTCGTAAAAAGGAATTTGAGTTTGATCCGGAGTTAGCTGAACTCGAAGAAAAAATTGCCGCGTCGCTTGGCACACGAGTTTCGATTGAGCGCAAAGATCATGGCGGCAAACTGATGATCGACTTTTTTTCGAACGATGATTTACATATGATTTTTGAGTTAATAAAAGGGAACAGAATCGCCGAGCCAGATGAGTTGCTCGATAAACACATTGAAAATAAAAACCAGGCAGAAAAAGCTGTTGAAGAAACTTCAATTCCAAAAGTAGATGTGCCAGCAGAATTTATCGACGACCGAAGTCCTGTTGAAAAAAAGACCGATGAAAATGAAGAGCTGTATTCGGTGACAAATTTTTCACTCTAGTCCCGTGTGTAACCCTCCGCGTATTCTTTTGCAATTTGTATGTAATTTGTAACAAAAAATCCCCCGACCGGAGTCTGGGGATTTTGCTGCAAGCCTAAGTTCTTAGTTTTGATTCCTTTTCAGCCAACTCGTTTGCAGGGAGGATTTCTATTCCTGCTGGTAGTTTCTCTGCCAAAATGAGACCTCGAGCCTCCATTTCGAGACGATGGAGCACCCCTGACGTTGGACACCTGCCGACGAGCCGTCCAGGGCTATCTTCCCAAACAGGTATCAGCAACGTATGCGGATCGACGTTGATCACTTCTGGCATCATGCCTCCTCGCGTCTGTTTTGTTGGGCTGAAATCACAAACTATTCTTGAGATAAAATATCACAAAAGGTCTGATTGTCAAATGCTATTTCATCAACTTATGTGGATTGTGGTTCGGGCAAGTTTTGTCACTGCAACGTTCAGGAATAGTTTTGGTGCCTTCCATCATAAGTGAGCCGCAGACGCCGTTTTCGCGCATATGAGCGCAGATATTTCCGGTTGGTTTGGCTTTGATGGCATTTTTACATTTTGGATAGTTGGTACAGCTGTAGAAAAGCCCGAAGCGTCCACGGCGTTCTGACATTTCGCCGCCTTCACATTTTGGACACTTTACGCCGGTTGAGTTCTGGTTGTTCTCTCCCTGTTTGACGAATTTACATTTTGGATAGTTTGAACAGGCGACGAAGCGGCCGAATTTGCCATCACGCTCCATAAGCTTGCCGTCTTTACAGTCCGGGCATTTTTCGCCGGTTTCTTTTGGACCCTCGAGTTCGGTGCCGTCTATTTTTCGAGCGCCCATACAGTCGGGGAATTTTTCACAACTGAGGAAACGACCGGTGCGGCCCAGTTTGATCACCATACCAGCACCGCACACTGGGCATTTCCACTGCGAGTCGGCCGCGCCGAGATTTGTTAATTTTTCGATTTTATCTTTTGATTTAACGTCCTTCAAAAACGGTTTATAAAATTCGGTGAGAGTTTTTTCATATTCACGGTCGCCGTTTGCGATGTCGTCCAACTTGTCTTCCATTTCCGCCGTGAAAGAATCGTTGATGTAGTCCATAAAATTTGCTTCGAGGAAGGAGCTGACTACGTCACCGGTGTCTGTTGGCACGAGTGAGCGACTGATTTTTTCTACATAGCCTCGGTCGCCGATGGTTTTGATGATCGACGCATATGTTGACGGTCGGCCGATGCCGCGTTTTTCGAGTTCTTTAATGAGACCGGCTTCAGAGTAGCGGTCTGGGGGAGTGGTTTCTTTTCGCTCAGGGGTAATAGAAATGAGAGTTAAAGGATCAGCAACTTTTACGGCTGGCAAAATGAAATCGTCTTTCTGAGCTTCTGGGTCAGCCATGAGCCAGCCAGGAGAAACGACACGCGAGCCATTGGATTCAAAAGCGGGGATTGTTGTTTCGACTTTTCCAGCGGAGTCAGAAATATTAGCAGTGATTTTGGTGCGGAGCATTTGGGCATCAACCATTTGCGAAGCAACTGTGCGACGCCAGATCAAACTGTAGAGTTTTTTCTGTTCGTCGTTCAGACCCATTGAATCGCGCTCCATGTTTGTTGGGCGAATCGCTTCGTGGGCTTCCTGAGCATTTTTGCTTTTAGTTTTGTAGGTGCGGAGCTCAACCATTTCTTTACCGAATTTTTTCTCGATCACCTTGGTGAGCTGGGTGACAGCGACGGCACTGAGGTTAGTGCTATCAGTTCTCATATATGTAATATGGCCGGCTTCGTAAAGCTTCTGGGCGATACCCATGGTTCTCGAAGGTGCGAAACTGAGCTGTGAGCTCGCCGCCTGCTGCAACGTAGAAGTAATGAACGGTGGGCGGGGTGCGCGTTTTACCGCAGTCTCTTTGATGTCACCAACGGTCCAGGTTCCTGCCTCGGCTTTTTTAACAATCTCTTTTACCTCGGCCTCTTTTTTTGGTTCCTCAGAACAGACAAAAGTGATCGGAGATTTTTTGCCATCCTCGCCAGTTTTTCCTGTTTCGGTTTCGGCGGTAATTGTCCAATATTCGACGGGCACGAACGCTCGGATCTCACGCTCGCGTTCCATTATGATGCGCAAAGCCGGCGACTGAACGCGTCCAGCCGAAAGTCCGTAGCGAACTTTTTTCCAAATGAGACCAGAAAGGTCGTAACCCACGAGACGGTCGAGGACGCGGCGCGCTTCCTGAGCTTTGCGCAGGTTTTGGTCTATAGAACGCGGATGATTTAAAGCTTCTATAATTGCGTCTTTGGTGATTTCATGAAAAACCACGCGCTGAGGTTTTTTAAGCTTCACGGCCTCGGCGATGTGCCAAGCAATAGCTTCACCTTCGCGGTCGGGGTCGGTTGCGAGCAGGACCTCGTCTGCTTTTTTAGAAAGGCGAGCAATGTCGCTCACGACAGATTCTTTTCCCTTGGAAATTTCATAATGAGGAATAAAGCCGCCCTCGATATCGATGGCTTTTTTATTGTTTTTTGGAAGGTCGCGGACGTGACCGACTGACGCCACGACTTCAAAGTGAGTATTGTCGCCAGGAATATCTTTCAAATATTTTGAAATTGTTTTGGCTTTTGCCGGTGACTCGACAATTAATAGTTTCATGTTGCTAAGTAATACTACAGATTATTTTTTGTTGCAATGTTTTGCTTCATAAATTCTCCGGTGTGGGCCCCGCTTTGTATAAACAAAAAACCACCTCGACGCAGAGATGGTTTATTTAATGACCTCCATTTTCTCCACCACTGTAAGTGGGTCCATAGTTCCACATTCCGGACACTGTTTTCGGGTCTCAAAGGCGTCTATGACTGTATAACCACAACAAGTGCATTCGCCCCTGGTTCGGCGTTTTTCCTTGAATTGCAGGTCTTTTAACCTCTTACGCTCTAATTCAACCCGATTTTCAAGCCATAACGATAAGCCGTACACTGTCAGAAACACGATTCCAGCAAGAATGTTATGAACGAGTTCCAATCAGTATCTCCTTTCTAAAGATAACTATACGACTGTATGGTACTTTGTCAAGCTTATTGGGTATGCAGAATCCCTCCCGATTCAACAATAAATCCTTTCATCTCAAGAAGGGAAAGTGCGACGCTAATCTTGCTCATATCTACCCTGCTGGTTTCAGTGAGTTTGCGAACCAGGTCCGTGCGCGACAATGGCTCAGAAAGTGTTTTTAAGATGCTCCGTTCAAGCGCGGTGCACTGCTCAAAAATTTTCTCGTTTTTGCTTGATGTGCCCGAGCCGGTTTCATCGGCGAACGACCTGATCCCAAGCCCATGCAAAATATCCTCGCTTGTGCGCACGAGCATCGCTCCATTTGAAAGCAACATATGTGGGCCAGCTGAGCGCTCGGAAAAAATAGAGCCGGGAACAGCGAAAACGTCGCGGTTGTAGTCGAGAGCGAGGCGGGCTGTAATGAGCGTGCCGGATTTCATCGCGGCCTCGACAACGAGCGTGGCGTGCGAAAGTCCGGCCATAATCCGATTTCTTTCTGGAAAATTAAATTTATATGGTTTGTAGTCTAATCCATGTTCGGAAACGATAGCTCCGCCTGCGGCGAGAATTTCTTTTGCAAGACCCACATTTTGCCGCGGATAAATCGCATCCCAGCCGAGACCAGAGCCAAGAACCGCTATTGTTTTCAAGCCGGCATCAAGTGCGGCCTTGTGAGCAATTGCGTCTATGCCGATGGCGAGTCCTGAAATGATTACTATATTGTATCCGCGCAATCCTTTAATGAGTTCGCGGCAAGCATCAGCGCCGTACTGGCTGGCATGGCGCGAACCAACAATGCAGAGGAATTTTTGCCCACCTGTTGAATCTGAGTTGTTGGCTGGATCGTGAGTCGGAAGTCGGCCACGGACAAAAAGTCGCGCTGGCGGTTCTGGAATTTCGCGCAAAAGTGGCGGCAAGTCACATCGAAAAATTTCGGAAATTCCTTCCGGAATTCTTACAGAAATTCCCGTCAAACCTTGCTCCTTAGCGTTTTGTGATGAATCTTGTATACTAATTTCACTATGTTAGACATAAGGTTCATAAGAGAAAATCAAGAAATAATAAAGAACGCGGCGGCCAAAAAACACCTGAACTTTGATGTCGAAAGGCTTATTGCGGTGGACGATAAGCGCCGGGAACTCCTCTCTATAATAGAAGCCAGACGGGCAGAGCAGAATAAAGCGAGCGAAAAGATCGCCACAGCGGCCGACGACATCGAACGCAAGGCTTTGATCGCTGAAATGAAGACCGTCAAGGGCGCCCAGGAGACTGACGAGTCAGCGATGAAGGAAGTGATGCATGAATGGCAGACCTTAATGGTCGCTGTACCAAATATTCCCGACATGTCTGTTCCGGAAGGCGAGAGCGACAAGAACAATGTTGAGGTGCGGGCATGGGGTGAAAAACCAAAGTTTGATTTTGAGCCGAAAAACCATATCGAAATTCTCCAAAATCTAGACATGCTAGATCTTGAACGAGGGGGTAAGGTCGCCGGGTTTCGCGGCTACGTATTGAAGGGCAATGCCGCACTTTTACAGTTTGCATTGTGGCAATTCGCCATGACCGAGCTCACGAAGAAAGGTTTTACGCCGATGTCTGTGCCGTCTCTTCTAAAAAAGGCGCCGTTTATTGGCACCGGTTATTTGCCGCAGGGTGAAGAGGATCTATATAAAACTCAGGACGGCGACTATTTGGCTGGAACGGCCGAGGTGGCGACTATGGCGTACTTCATGGACGAAGTTGTTGAGCAAAAAGATTTGCCAATAAAGCTAGTTTCTTTTTCCCCGTGTTTTCGCCGCGAAGCGGGCAGTCATGGAAAAGATACAAAAGGCCTCGTGCGGGTTCATGAGTTTATGAAGCTTGAGCAAATAGTTTTGGGTGAAGCCAGTCATGAAGAGTCCGTAAAACTTCACGAGGAAATCACAGCAAACGCTGAGGAGATTTTGAAAAAACTCGGTTTGGCATATCACGTAGTTGTAAACTGTGGTGGCGATCTTGGTCTTGGTCAGGTTAAGAAATATGATATCGAAGCTTGGGTGCCAACCGAAAATACTTATCGCGAAACTCATTCGGCTTCATATTTTCACGATTTTCAGACCCGTCGACTAAACATTCGCTATCGCGACGGTGACAAGCTCAAGTTTGCTCACTCACTTAACAACACCGCAATTGCTACGCCGCGCATTCTCGTGCCACTTGTCGAGCAGTTTCAGCAAGCCGATGGTTCCGTTCTCATCCCAGAAGTTCTTCACCCATACATGAACGGCATTACGAAACTTTCTAAATAGTCATTCTAATTTCTAAATGTCCTTCTAATATAATGAGTCGAACCGCTTCATCTTTTAGGTCAAAACGACTTCAGGCCAAAAAGCGAAAGCATAAGGCGTATAAATACGGCATTGCCATTTTTGCTATCGCAATTTTTATTTTCGGTATCAGCTACCTGACCCGGTCTGGTTTTTTACACGCCAATGAAGTGGTTATAGAAGGAACCGGGATTGTCGAAAGGTCGGCACTTGAGGAAATTGCTAGAAGTGAGATTAATGATTCGTATTTGGGGATTTTTTCAAAAGGAAATGTTGCTTTGTATCCACGAAGGGCCGTGGAGCAGAAAATTTACGATCAGTTCAAGTCCGTGGCTTCAGTTTCAGCTTCGTTTGACGGGTTGAAAAAAGTTTTAATTAAAGTTGAAGAATACGAGCCAGATTATTTATGGTGCAGTTCGGTGACCCATGAGAAATGTTATTACATGAACCGAGATGGTTACATTTTTTCCGAATCAGCCGGCTTTTCTAATAACATTATTTTTACCTACTACGGAATCGTCGACCCCCAAAACCCGATTAGCAAAATCTATATGCCTGCAAAGGAGTTTTCTGAAATTAACGGCTTTATCGAAAGCGTGAAAAAACTAGGCATTTTACCCGTGGGACTTTCTGTTAGAAGCGAAGGGGATTTTGAACTGCTTTTGGATGATGGTGGCAAGGTTTTGTTTTTAAATCGTGAACCGTTTTTGACTACATACGAAAATCTTGAAACGATACTAAACGAACAATCAAAACTAGATAAAAATTATTTAAAGCATCTTGATTATATCGACGTTCGATTTGCCAGCAAAGCTTTTGTGAAGTTGAAATAAGGGGGTCAAGGTAGATCAAGGTAGATCACAGTGTGCCGTAGTTTGAGTTATAATTAAAAAATGCACATCGTTCTTCTTATCCCAGAATATTTTATCTGGCACTATACGACCGCCCTAAAACTCACGCTAAACATTGTCATGAATTTTGTTTGGTTTACCTACCATTTCTTTTCAATGCCGGTTATCGTAAAAAATCTTTCGGTTGGTGTTTTAGGGAAGTCTTCTGAAGGTTTTTTTGTTCTGATCTTCAACCTTATCGTTAGAGCGGTCATTTTAATTTTTGGTTCGGTTTTGTGTGTGGTGGTGATGATCTTTGGACTCCTTTCTTTTTTGGCTTGGTTGGTGATGCCGCTTGCCGTTGTCTTTTTGGTTTTTAAGGCTTTTACTTTACTAATATGATTTTCACCGAACTGAGAAAAAAAGAGGGGCGAATTAGCGGCCTGGTGGCGCTTGAGCGGACGATCTCAAGAAAGAAAAGAGCCAAGGTCAAAGAATTTTTGCTTTTAGTCGCGCCGTTAATAATGATGTTCGCACTTTTCTTTGAAGAAAAGGCCATTATTCCCCTTGAAACACTTTACGGATTAACCTTTTTGGTTATTGCGGCCTGGCTTGTTATTTTTATGGTCGACTGTTTTTACTATTCGCATTATTTTAAGGGTGCTCATTACTCTTTACCAGAATGGGGAACCCGTAGTCGAGAAAAAACAATTCCTTACGAGGTTTTGGAAATTGTCTCCCATACCGAGCATGCGGACTTAACTGGCGGTTTTCTAGCTTCGAATGCTGGAAGGGCCATCATGTCCCGCCTCGACGTTCCAACCGACATTGTCGACTCCTTCATTCACAGCAACCGTCAAAAAACATACGCTGATCCAGTTATTTTTTCAGAACCAGTAACATTAGTTTCCTATGCAGAAAAAGTTTTTGCCGTCGATCAGTCATTTGTTAGTTTTTTAACCCAGCACCAGATTAATAAAAATGATTTTATTGATACGGCTGATTGGGTTTCCTCTATTTATGAGCGAAAAAAGGAATCGTATCGTTGGTGGGGGCGAGATTCCTTGGGCCGACTTCGAGCGCTTGGAAAGGAGTGGGCGAAAGGTGAGATTTCTCTTCTTGAAAAATACGGTACGTTCGTGATGCCGGAAACCGACGAGGTTATTTTTAAAAAAGAAATTGATGAAGTTGAAACAGTTTTGGCTCGAGCTTCTGGCGCAAATGTCTTGCTTGTTGCCGACGAGAAAAACGAAATGGTGTCTATTGTTTCTGGGTTGGCAGGAAGGATTCGCGATGGTTCAGTTTTGCCACAGATCGAACATAAGAAAATTTTAATGTTAAATGGTTGGGCATTAGATGAATTAGCCTCAACCAACGACCAATTTGAAACTCTGATTATCAGACTTTTTAACCAAGCAGTCAGCGCTGGAAACATAATCTTGGTCATTCCAGATCTGCATTCGTTTATATTGTCTGCAAAAAAACACAACATAAATGCTGTCGATTTTATGAGTCCCTACACCACATCGCCAGACCTGCAAATTGTGGCTTTTACTCTGAATAATTCATATTCTGAGTCACTTCAGCAGGACACAAAGTTAATCAGCTTATTTGAAAAAATTATTGTTCAAAACGAAGAGGGTGAGGTTTTGATTCGAGCGCTGGAGCATAAGGTTTACACTATCGAACGATTAACCGATCTTTCTTTCACATACCAATCGTTATTATGTATTGCAGACGTCGCTACTAGGAAATTGTCAGGAGACGATATCGAAGAAAAAGTTTTGATTGCCTTCGACAAGCTGATTCCATTGCTTTTAGCTAAAAAAGTTTCAAAGGTACGTGCTGCTGATGTTGAGGGGCCGACAGTTGCCTTGCTCGATTCTTTGACTACAATAGCCAGGTGAAAGAAAAACCCGAAGAAAACTTTTGGACAAAACTCGCCAGTGAGAAAAAGCGAAACCACGAGCCTATAGTAGTCCTTGCGCCAATGGCTGATGTCACTGATGCGGCTTTTCGACGAGTGATTGCTAAACATGGAAAACCAGATGTTATCTGGACTGAGTTCGTTTCTGCTGACGGGCTTTGTTTAGCTGATGCTCGCGGGCGAAATGTTCTTATGAAAGATCTGATTTTTACTCCAGCCGAGCGGCCGATTGTTGCTCAGTTTTTTACTTCCAGGCCGGACATAATGAAAAAAGCTGCTCTGCTAGCCCGGGAACTTGGCTTTGATGGAATTGATATCAATATGGGTTGTCCGGATAAAGGAATCGAACGGCAAGGTGCTGGAGCGGCGATGATTAAAAATCCAAAACTTGCCCGCGAGGTTATCCGTGCCGCAAAAGAAGGTGCAAAAGGTGATCCGGCGAAAGGCGAGCAAGATTTGCCGGTGTCAGTCAAAACTCGAATTGGTTTTAATAAAAACGAACTCGATGTTTGGCTGCCAGAACTTTTAGCCGAAAATCCGGCGGTGATCACCGTTCACGCTCGTACTCGCAAAGAAATGTCCAAGGTTCCGGCGCGCTGGGAAGAAGTGAAGAGGGCAGTAGAGATTCGAAATTCGATTCAGCCAGGCATGCCCGGTTCGAAAACTCTTATTTTTGGAAACGGAGACGTGATGAGTGTTGCCGAAGCCAAACAAAAAGCCACCGAGACCGGCTGTGATGGTGTCATGCTCGGTCGGGCGATTTTTGGCAACCCCTGGCTTTTTTCTGGTCGGGATCCAGCGTCAATTTCTATTGAAGAAAAACTAAAGACCCTTGTTGAGCACACAAAACTTTTTGAAGAGCTTCTCGGAGATACAAAAAATTTCGCAATAATGAAAAAACACTACAAAGCCTACGTAAACGGTTGGGATGGAGCGAAAGAGTTTCGGATGGAGTTGATGGAGGCGAAAGATGCCTCAGAAGTGGAAAATCGAGTGGCTGACTACCTCATTTCACGGCCATAAATATAGACATTTTAAATAATGTGTGGTTTTCTGCTTGACATATTTTTTTAGTATGCTAATGTACTTGGGTGCAAAAGACGACCACTTGTTGTGGACGTCGAGTCGACAGGAGTCGACGCAGTACCTTTCAGCAAAGGAGATCGACATGACGACCCACGGCCCCCCGGTTGCGGCGAACAATGTGAACACTCGTAACGGCCTCACGCAGAACGGCGACACCACGGGCGACAACGCCGGCGGCTACCAGGCCTCCAGTGCCTGACTCAGCTCCCTGGGCGACAGCGGCAGCTAGGACTGCGGTTTCAGTTCAAGGAGTCAGTTGTTCAGTTCTGTCCAATTCCTTGCTAGTTCCTCGCAGTCCAGCAGCCACCCCCATCCGATAGCGGATGGGGGTTCTTATTTATGCTAACTCTATAATGTCCACACCACACCATATATTCCTTGACATATTTTGTGGTAGGAACATTATTTAAGGGCTTTCGAATCCGGGTCTCGTGTGGATCTGGTTCAGAAGTAATAGGAGATGCAAATGAACCTCTCCGTCAGCCTCGTCCGTCGTCGCGCTCCGCCCAGTCGTGTTTACGCAGCCAGCAGACCCTGGGTCGAGACCGGCAACTGAAATCTCTTCTCCCTTTTTAAAAGGGGGTCTCAGAGAGAAATCGGTGTCAATCACGACCAAACCCCCGCAATCGCGGGGGTTCTTTTTTGTTAACATTTCTTAGTTTTATTAATTTTTTATATTTCCTTTACAATTCCTTGACAGGATTTTGAACAGCGATAGGATACCCAGCTAGACTCTTTTGCGGCTCGTTGCAACAAAGGAAGATCAGTTCATTTTCAACCAGTGGAGGTCGACATGGCGCGTCAAGACGGTACTTGCTCGAAAATTCTCAAGGACATTCCTGATGATCCCGGTCAGAGGGTCACGCGCCCCATCCACACACCGGCTGGTCGGGAGAAAAAACCACCCAACCAGAGCGGCAAACCGAAAGGTTCGTCGACAAGCAGGGCATTACAGGGTGCAAGAAAATCCTGATCTACGCCCCTTTCTGTGAGGGGCTAAGGCTATGCGACAGTTCGTTTTGGTTCGCCAGCCTACCACCCACGGTCCCCAGTCCAATTGGTCTGGGGCCGTTTTTATATCCACTTTTCTGTAGAAAAATCTTGACTCATTTTTTTGTGGGTATAAAATTGATTTCGGATCGGTACCTTTTGTAGAGAGGAGGACGCATGTTGCGAAACAGTGACCGGAATGTTCGCGGTCGGGCCCTTCGAGGACCTGGTCGAACCCGCGGTCACACTGTCCCAGGTTCGCTTAACGTGAGCCAAGCCAAATCACCGGCCGAAGATCGTTCCGTTTCCGATAGCGAGAAGAAAAAAGAGGAGAAAGTATCAGAAGCGGATCAGTCCAAGTCCTGAGTCGTGTTGGTCAGTAGAGCGACCTAGACCGGGCAATCCGCAAATGTGGGTCATGAACCCACGAAGAGGCCATCTGAACGAGATGGTCTCTTTTTTCTTAAACAGAGTCTTGTTGATATACTAAACACATGAAAGGCAATAAAGACCAATCTTCCTCGGCCAAAGTTCAGACTGCACTTTACCGAAAATACCGCCCCCAAACTTTTAAAGACGTTATCGGACAGGATCATGTGGTGAAAGTTTTGGAAAATTCTATTAAAGCCGGTGCAATTTCTCACGCTTATCTTTTTGCTGGCTCACGCGGCACAGGCAAAACTTCTGTCGCTCGTATTTTTGCCCAAGAAATCGGCACGAGCGAGCATGATTTATATGAAATGGATGCAGCGTCAAATCGTGGTATTGATGATATTCGCGAAATCCGCGAAGGTGTAAACACGGTGCCTTTTGAGTCGAAGTACAAGGTTTACATCATCGACGAAGTGCACATGCTCACCAAAGAGGCTTTTAATGCACTTCTCAAAACTCTCGAAGAGCCACCGTCGCACGCGATTTTTATTCTCGCGACGACCGAAACTGACAAATTACCCGAAACTGTCGTCTCACGATGCCAGACATTTACATTCAAAAAGCCGAATCAGGAAATGCTACGAGAGTCAGTGGTTTCGATTGCTAAAAAAGAAGGTTTTGTGCTCGAGCCGGCGGCGGCAGACCTGGTTGCCTTGCTTGGTGATGGTTCGTTTCGTGACACCCAGGGAATTTTGCAGAAGGTGATTGCGGCGTCAGGTGGCACTGGGGGCGAGAAAAATGGAAAAATTTCTCTGGCTGAAGTTGAACTCGTAACCGGTGCGCCGCGAAACCAAACAGTGAAAGATTTTATTTCTAGTTTGTCAGAGGGAAATATGCAGAAAGGATTGTCGGCTCTGAACGAAGCGACCGAAAACAATGTCGATATGAAGATTTTTTCCAGGCTCGTTTTGGAAAAGCTTCGCTTCATTCTACTTTTGGCTAACGCACCAGAAATGGCGAAATTAATTCAGGAGCGAGTTTCAGAAGAGGATTTTGTTTTTCTAAAAGAGACCAAAGGAATTACACTCGACACCTTACTCGAAATTCTCAAGGCTAGTCAGCTCATCGGTCGGGCATTTATCCCGCAGTTGCCCCTCGAGCTCGCACTTATAAAAATTGTTCAAGGTCGGGTAGTGTAGCAATTTCCAAATTACTTCATGGTAGAATTTAACAAATGAAGAAGATTCTGTTTATTTTTTTTCTGTCCACCGCGTTTTTATTTTCGCTATCTATTCCGCAACAAATTTTGGCGGCTGGCACACCGTCGATTTTCAGTTACCAGGGGCGACTCGTTGATGCAAGCGGCAATTTGCTCGGCGGTTCTGGAACTACGTATTACTTTAAATTTTCCATTTGGGACGTAGCGACTGGCGGAACACAAGGCACAAATCAACTTTGGCCTGCCAGCAGTCCAACAGCGTTTACCTCTACGGTCAGACAGGGAGTTTTCAACGTAAATATTGGTGATACGGCAAACGGATACCCGGACACGCTCGATCTGAATTTCAACCGAGATGAGGATTTATATTTGCAAGTCGAGGTTTCTTCTAGTGGTTCAAGTTTTGAGACCTTGGATCCAAGACAGAGGATTTCTTCTGCCCCGTTTG
>CAYMIB010000006.1:0-29128 GCA_964390475.1 uncultured Candidatus Saccharibacteria bacterium
ACAGTGCGTCAAAACAAAAACGACGCTAAAAGCGGTAAGGACTATGCTAACAAATTACTTAAAATAGTCAAGAAAAAAGCCACGTTCCCATGAACGCGGCCTTAAGTTCGACTTATTGATTAGTTCTTTACACCGGTCGACCCGAACCCACCGGCGCCACGGCTGGTGTCACTGAGCTCATCCAGACTCGAAACTGGTTGCAGTCGAGGAATGACAGCATGCTGGAAAGCCACTTGGGCAATCCTCATTTGATGGTGAAGATCAAACGGTTCTGATCCTAAGTTAAGGACCAATACCCCCGCTTCACCCCGATAGTCAGGGTCTACGGTTCCTGGGGCATTAGTGATCTGGATCCGATGCCGGCTTGCCAAACCACTCCTTGGAGCAACCCAGAAAAACAATGGAAAATGCATTTCGGTAGCAAATCCAACACCAACAAGTACTGTTTGGCCAGGGTGAAGCCGGTATACCCATCCCTCTTTGACCTTGATCACATTGTTGGCAACACTCGGATCTGGCGAGGTACCTTTGAAATCAAGCAGGGTTCTCCGGAACCGGCTGTCATTAGGATCCATCTCTTGACAATGAACGATGGCTCGAAGATGAACATCGAAACCAATCGCTCCAGTTGTCTGTCGCCGAGGCATAACACCGCCAGGCAACACAAAAATCTTCACCGTTTCAGGAATAAATGAACGACAGAGTGGAAACAGCCGACGTTTCGTGAGCAGAGGTACAACGACTTCCGCAAGAGAAAGTAGAACTAATACTGGCAACGAGTTCTCACCAAAAGAAAGCAGGAATTCCATATCGTCCCCTTTTTGGTTTAGTCGGAGCGACGTTTTTTGAAAGGACAACTGACGCGATATTAGGTCATTTTACTTTTTTGTCAAAAGAAAATAGCGGGTCAAACCCGCCATTCTTACATAACGCTCCCTATTAAAGTGGCCTGGGCCGAATTTTTGTCCGTTCAACCGTCAGCAACTGATACACACCAGGTGCATCCTCAACAACGACAAATCGTAGGCCGTTGCTTCGGAAATACCTGGCTAACTTACCGCTTTTCACGATTCTGTGAATCAAATGCCTGGGCTCAATTTTCTCCTCAAAAGATCCCGAGAACAAGTCTTCAAACGTTTTCTTGAAAGACTGAACATCAAAGCTCTGACCAGAAAAGAAGTTGTAGGTACCGTCATATCTGTAGAAAAATCTTCTGAAGGCATGATGTGTCAAGTTGACTCCACCGAGCACCGGATGAAAAAACACCGTACCACGGTAGGAATTTGCAATTGCCGTGGTAGCCATCCTTACTGGATCGTAATCACTCCTAAACTTGACGACGATTTCAGGCAGCTTTCCGATCACAAAATCAAGGGCCTTGGAGTCAACTCCCCCACACCAGACAGAGTGCAGAAAGCCACAGATCTTCCTCGCACCCAATGCGGTCAGTTTTACACGGGCCTCCTCGACGCAAACAACTCGCTCTCTCGTCACGACGCAAGCAAGTTTGATTAGGTCTTTTCCAGGAAACGCCTCAAAAACCTCCTCCAAGAATTTTCCTCGACTGACTGTTTGCGCAGTCTGCGACATCTCTTACTCCTTTTTCACAAAACCAGATCCCCTTTCATAACATTTCTTTCACTACTATATTTGCTGACAGTTTTTTGTCAAAATTTTTTTTGCTAGCAAAAGAAAAACCGCGTTCCCATGAACGCGGTTTGTTGTGCATCGCTTTGAAAGCGCAGCTTACTTGTTTCTGTCTGTCTCAGTTCGGGTCGGAACCGGCTGACCTTGCGGTGCCGGAGCCAAACCCCCATTCGCCTGCGGATTCATCAGGAACCCGAGAATACCGGCTGCTCCTTCGAGACCGCCGGAACCACCGCTAACAGACACAGTGGGAACGAACTTGTGAGCGTTAGTGAGACCCGCGATGACCACATCCGGGTTCTTTTCCACCACGTTCTGAAACGTCAGAAGAGACTGTTGGAACATCTGAAGCTGAGCAGTGATTTGCGGACCAAGAACTCCGGCCTGGGCTTGCTGACCCTTGGCGATTGCCTCGAGGTACTCTTGCTCACCCTTGCCTTCCTCCCTACGAGCGGCCGCTCGATTTTTCGCTGCCTCTTCCAGGATCTTCGACTTCACGAGTTCGCCCTGCTGACTTGCAGTCGCCCGGGCGTTCTCGGTTTCCTTTCGCTGGACTTGGGCAAGCTGTTCTTGGATCCAAGCCTTTGCGAGCTGTTGAGCCAACTGCTCACGCTTCCTGGCAATGAGTAGTTCGGCGGGAATCGCCGATTCTGCCAAGCGGACTTCGTTGATGGTCACACCCTCAGACATAGCTTCGGGCCTGGCTCGATCCTCAATCGCGTCTTCAAGAGACGCACGATTTTCGAGCAAGTCCATGACTTTCACAGATCGGAACTCAGTCACCATCGCAGTCTTGGGATTGCCCTGTTCATCAAGAACAGGGTTTCCAGTATTGTCCAGAACACCCTTCAGTGCACTGAACGAAATCTGAGTTCCACCGAGAACGTCACGCACCACCGATCGAATGATCGGCGTAATGACACGGTCCTCGATGACCTGAGCCGCGTTGACTTCGGTCAAACCGAGTGATGCCACCACCATCGGTGCCATCTCCGGACTGACCTGAGCAATGACGCGCAGCTCCTGCGGCACGTCCCAACCCTCGGGCTTGGTGAAGATAGCAGTGTCGGCCATTTCGGGCTGAGCCGCTACTTCCTTCTCATCTCGTGCTTCGACGATTTGACCGTCGTTGCCGACCGAGATGTCGATAGTGCGACGCTTGTAGCCACCCTTGTATTCGTATACCTGGGCAACTGTCGGCACCATCGTAACCTTGTAGGCAAGGGTGTTGATGTAGTAGAGACCGTTCGGCAAGGGTTCTTCCCACACGCCGATTGCTCCGACAGGCACCAACAGCACGTCCGCGGAATTTTCCCGCAGCTTGGTGCTCGTAAGCACCTTCAGCTGATTGTCAGCCGGCATCGGACGCTTGAAGGCGCCGAAATCAACTGCCGCACGAACCGAGGATTTCACGACACCAACGGTGCCCTGCTCGACACGAGTTGCCGGCTTTAGCACCGGCTCTTCCCACAAAAACGGGTTGATCGTGTACGAACCAGGGACCAGAACCGTGGTCTGAGGACCACGCATACCCTTGCCTGTAGTCAGGAAGTAGTTTGCATCGTTGATCATCTGCTGCCTGACGTTGTCAGGCCAGGGTTCTGCGAATGCCGAACCACCAACGTTTGCAAGACCATCCTTGGCGGAAAGCTCTGCACATTGACCAGGTGGCACCGTAAAGACGGGCACCTTTTCAACATCGTTGATGATCGTAACCATCCACTCCCAATGCCAACCGGCGGTCATGATCCTGGCTTGCGGACCCATCTGACCGTCGAGAGCAACGATTTGCCCCGGCGGCATACTGGAACCGAAGTAGATGCGCTTGAAAGTCGCGTGTTTACCCGACGGCACCCGCACCATGCTGGTGCTAATAAGTGCGATCACAAGAACCAGAACCGCCAAACCTATGGCAACAAGCCGCAGGCCTTGGAAGGGCATGGAGAGAAACTCCTTGTTGTCTTCCTCTTCGTAGCTACTTCTCCTTCCAGTTCCAGACTCCCCTTTTTGCGCCTCGATCTTCTCCTTCAGAGCTTTCTGCTTCTTGGCAAGACGGCCGAGCACAGATGCCCCAATGGCCAAAATGGCCGCGAAGATGATCCAAAAGATGAACAAACCCATAGCGATTTTCCTTTCGTCTCTACTCCCCAAAAAATGTCGCACACGAGTGCGACAGCGGGGAGTTTGTTTCAAAGAACTTTCGCGCGGAATATTAGCATTTTTAAGTCATTTTGTCAATAGTAGGGCACTTACCTGGTAATACACGCGTAATGAATCCTTTTTATTTACTCAAAAAATAAAAAAACCGACCACGAGGATCGGTTTCGATTGAGCAAGGTCAGCACATGTCTTCATTGGTCTCTGTGGCGACCGGAACTGGCTGAAGAGCTTTTTCGGTTTTCAAAGCTTCGCGGATCGAAGTGGCCTTGTCTGCGAGCATGCTGAGCCAATCACAGACTTCTTCGATGCTGAAACCTCGACGGAAAAGCACCCTCAGGACAAAGAGATGGCTGATGATCATCTTCATCGCTCCGTCCTTCACAGCATCTGGACCAAGCTTTTCCATCACTCTGTCAAAAACCACCGCATCAGCGTTTTGAGGTTTTGCCTCAGCAGTCCCTGCTTCTCTCATACTCACTTCTCTTTCTTTCTGTTTTTTCTTTGACCGCACACAACGTACAGGTCTGAAAATATATTACGGATTAAAAAATAAAAGGCAATAAAAAACCGCCCGGGTACCGGACGGCGTTTTATGAGAATGCGGACTGCAAACTTCACCAATCAATCGGTTTCAGCTTTCCTCCATTTTTATCCCACAGAGGAGGGTTGACGTGACTATCGATCCTGAGCCAGCCAGACAATACCAATTGTCACGACAATCATGGTAGCGACCGGCCATGCAAGCCATCGCCAATCAAAGGCGAGAGTTGCCACTTCATTCAAGCCAAACATCGAGCAAACCTTGGAAGCTCCGTTAAGAATGATTGGCAGAAAGTAGCAAACAAGCAAGATCGTAGTTCTGGGTCCGGGAATCCAAAACTTCCAGCGTCTCATTATTCTCGGAAAACGGTCGTAATCACCCTTCTTCTTGCTCCCAAGAAAATCAAACCACAAGGTTGCGATAGTAATCACAACAGCCACTGGCCAGAAGAAAAAGAAGAGGCTGAGGCCGGGACCCTGAGGATCTCGCCCACCCGCTAGAAACATCAAGATCTCGTGGGGAACCATGAAAAAGATTGCCCCGAAGACAAGCAGTACTGTGCCTATCAGAAAGCGCGTGGAGGCAGCCAACACATGACTACCAATCTGTTTCAGAGAACCGGGCATGGCGACCTCCCTTGGTTTCGTGAATCTTCGACGGAAGAATTACCTATTCAAAGACATTCTACTCGTGATGGTACGAAAAAATTAGCACGTGTCAAGTGCGGGGGATTTCTTTAACATTTCTTAAGTGGTTTTTCTTTTTCGGAAGAACTACTTTTGAATTGAGAAACGGAATGAGTCACTCAAAATGAGGCTGTCGCCACATTTTGGATTTACGATCGTGCAGTACAAACCTATGTAAACCTTGTATCCGCGAGAGGAATCTGTTGGGGCCTTTATCTCTGCGTGCCAGGTGCCTGTTCCTGGTTTGTATACTGGGTTAGAAATCTCGAGCGTACTTTCAGCAGAGAGAGTACTCATCAGTCTTCCATCAGTAATATCTGTGCTTGTAACTATTTGAGCACTTAGATCCATAGACGGATTCAGTACGACACCGTCATACCTGATGGTCTTAAAACTAAAAGTGATGATTTCGCCTGGTTTATAAACTGGTTTTGTTCCAGTAATTTCAATATCCCCCGCCTGGGTATCAATCCCTATTTCGAAACCTCTAGGAGGAACCGGCCACGACTCGTCTACAGTGTCTAAAACTAAAGTTTCATTTAAGGAATCCTTCGTTTCTTGGTACTCAATACCAATAAAAAAAGAAAGGGCAGGAACAATAATTAAAAACAAAATCACTGCACCCCATTTCGAGTACGGTGTTACTTCATTCCATTTAATATTCATGGTTTTAGATTAAGACCTCGCTGCAACAATCTCCTGCTCGACATTCTTTGGCACAATTTCGTAGTGGTCGAATTCCATTGTGGCGTTTCCGCGACCTTCAGACATGGAGCGAAGTGAGGTGGTGTAACCAAACATTTCAGCTAGTGGGACGAATGCGCGAATGACCTTGAGCATGCCTCGATCTTCCATACCTTCAATCTGACCACGCTTTGAAGAAAGAGAACCCGTAACGTCACCCATGAATTTTTCCGGAACAACAACTTCAACTTTCATGATCGGCTCAAGAATAACTGGCTTTGCACGCTTTGCAGCTTCCTGAAATGCCTGAGAGCCGGCGATCTTGTAGGCGATTTCGGATGAGTCGACATCGTGGTATGAACCGAAAGTCAGTTCGCAGGAAACGTTGACCATTTTGAACCCAGCGACGATACCGCGGTCCATGGCTTCGCGAACACCTTTTTCTACGGCCGGGATGAATTCCTGTGGAATAACACCTCCTTTGATCGAGTCGATGAATTCGAATGTGTCATATCGTTTAACGTTCTTTGGAATCTTCGCGCCTTCTTCGAGTTTCTCGAGTGGACGAAGGGTGAGACGAACGTGACCGTATTGACCCTTACCTCCAGACTGCTTGATGTACTTGTGTTCGGCTTCAGCTTCGGCATTAATAGTTTCTCGATATGCAACCTGAGGTTTGCCGACGTTTGCTTCGACACTGAATTCGCGCTTCATGCGGTCAACCATGATTTCCAAATGAAGCTCTCCCATGCCGGAAATAATTGTTTCGTTGGTTTCAGGGTTTGAAGTGATTCGGAAAGTTGGATCTTCATCAGAAAGTTTCTTGAGCGCCATACCCATTTTTTCCTGGTCGGCTTTGGTTTTTGGTTCAATTCGGAGAGATACGACAGGCTCGGCGAATTTGATCGGATCGAGAATGATCGGATTATTTTCGTCACAGAAAGTGTGAGAAGTTTTTGCAGTTTTCAAACCGACAGCTGCAGCGATTTCACCGGCGTAAACTTTCTTCACTTCTTCACGCTTGTCTGCCTGCAAACGAACGATACGGCCGAGGCGTTCTTTGTCACCAGTAGTTGCATTGTAAATATATGTTCCCGCTTCGATAGTTCCTGAATACACACGGAAGAATGTCAGCTGACCGACGAAAGGATCAGTCTGAAGTTTGAAGGCAAGCGCAGAAAACGGTTCATCGTCAGAAGTTCGGCGAGTGATCTTATCCCCTGTCTTTGGATCAATACCTTCTATCGGTGGCGCTTCGAGCGGAGACGGCAAATAGTCGACAACACCGTCGAGAACAAGCTGAACGCCTTTGTTTTTGAGCGCGGAACCGGTGAACACAGGAATAATCTTCACTGCGAGCACCGCTTTTCGGAGTGTCTTTTTAAGATCAGCAAGAGACGGTTCTTTTCCATCGAGAAAAGCAGTCATCATGTCATCATCATGCTCAACGATTTTTTCGATGAGTTCGGCTCGGTATTTTTTCGCTTCTTCTAGATATTCTGCGGGAATTTCTTCTTCACGAATTTTAATTCCCATTTCCCCTTCGAAATAGACAGCCTTCATTTTCAAAAGATCGATAACGCCAGCAAAATTTTCTTCGAGACCCATCGGGATCTGCATGCGAACCGCATTTTTGTTGAGTCGGTCGAGGATAGATTTGTATGAACGTTCAAAGGAGGCACCCATTCGGTCGAGTTTGTTGATGAAACAGATTCGAGGCACATTGCCTTCGTCGGCATAGCGCCAATTAGTTTCAGATTGAGGTTCAACGCCAGCCACGCCGTCGAAAACCACAACCGCACCGTCGAGCACGCGCAAAGATCGCTTTACTTCAGCGGTAAAGTCGATGTGTCCCGGGGTGTCGATAACGTTAAAACGATGCTTGTTTGAAATATCTGCTCCCATGTAGGAAGGATTCCAGAAACAAGTAATAGCCGCGGCGGTAATCGTAATACCACGTTCACGTTCTTGCTCCATCCAGTCGGTCACCGTGTTTCCATCATGCACTTCACCGATCTTGTGTGACATGCCGGTGTAAAACAAAATTCGCTCGGAGACGGTAGTCTTACCAGCGTCGATGTGGGCAATGATTCCAAAGTTTCTGACCTTATCTAATGGATAGTCGCGATTCATGTTTAATTTGTGTTGTTAATTTTTGTTAGAAGTTTTTTGTTTGTGGTTTTGGAGGGACTCCGCAGGCCACTTGGGTGGCCGAGGCTGGAGCGAAATTTTCAGCAGAAAATTATCGCGTGCCCGGAAAAACTACAAACAAAAAACTTCTAGGGATTAATTTACCACGCAAAGTGAGCAAAAGCTTTGTTGGCTTCTGCCATCTTGTGGGTATTTTCTCGTTTCTTCACAGCTTCGCCTTCGTTCTTTGAAGCGGCGATGATTTCGTCAGCAAGTTTTGCAGCCATCGGCTGACCTTTCTTTGATCGCGCAGCAAGCACAATCCATTTCATAGAAAGAGACTGGCGGCGCTCCGGGCGAACTTCGCGAGGAACCTGGTAGTTGGCACCACCGACTCGGCGAGAGCGAACTTCCATGAGGGGCGCGGTGTTTTTGAGAGCAACTTCGAGAACTTCGAGTGGCTGTTCAACCTTGGCTTTTTCTTTGATCAAATTGAGAGCGTCATAAACAACTGTTCGGGCAGTGTTTTTCTTTCCCTCCTCCATCACATAGTTAATGAGCTTACTTACTTTGACTGAGTCATAAGTATAGTCTGGCAAAATTTCATTTTTCTTTTTTAGTTTTCGTCGCATGATTTTTATTAAAAATTTCTTTCAGAATTATTTAGGTTTCTTTGCACCGTAGACAGATCGGCTGGTTCGGCGACCCTCAACACCAGAAGCGTCGAGTTTACCTCGGACGATTGTGTATCGAACGCCGACGTCCTTTACGCGACCACCTCGTAGAAGCACAACGGCATGCTCCTGAAGGTTGTGACCGATACCTGGGATGTAAGCGGTGACCTCCATACCGTTAGTGAGGCGAACACGGGCGATTTTTCGGATAGCTGAGTTCGGTTTCTTTGGAGTTTTTGTGGTGACCTTGATGCAAACCCCTCTTTTAAAAGGAGATGGGAAGTATGCAGGGCGATTTTTAAGAGTGTTGAAACCACGAGAAAGAGCGGCCGCCTTTGATTTTCGGGCCGTGATCACTCGTCGTCTTCGAACTAGTTGATTAATTGTCGCCATTCGGTCGCCGTTTTGAACGTGAGACTCACGTAAACAGAGCAATACTCTACTAAATTATGAAAAAAAGCGCAAGAAAGGCTTAAGTTTAGGCCCGACTCGCCAAAACCAGGTTCTGAAAAAGCGAAACAATAGTCATCGGACCAACACCGCCCGGCACAGGAGTAATCGCGGCGACAATTTCTTTAACTTTTTCAAAATCAACATCACCGACGATTTTTCTTTTCAAGCTGGCTGCAGACTTTCCGGCCAGAGTTTTCTGAACGTTTATTCCAATATCAATAATGACCTGTCCTTTCGAAACATGGTTTTTTGTTATGAGTTTCGCTCGGCCGACAGCAACAACAACAATGTCGGCTCTTTTGGTTTCTTCCGCTAAGTTTTTGGTTTTACTGTGACAGACAGTAACGGTGGCGCCACGGTTAAGCATCGCCAGCGCCATCGGCTTCCCCACTAAAACAGAATGGCCAACTATCGTAACTTTTTTCCCGGCCAACTTTATTTTGTAACCATCAAGTAAAGCTAAGATTCCTTTCGGAGTTGCCGGTACAAAAGATTCTTTATTTTCAAAAATAAGCTTGATGCTTTTCGACGTCATGCCATCAACATCTTTTTTCGGATCAATAGTTTCGATCACAGTATTTGTGTCGAGGTGAGCTGAAATCGGTAGTTGAACGATAATGCCGTGAATTGATTTGTCTGAATTAAAGCGACGAATATCTGAGACGAGTTTTTTCTCGGAAACCCCGGCGGCGTATTTTTTATGCTCAACAATCGCCCCGATTCGCTCACCAAAACGCTTTTTATTCCTTATATAGGTGTTCGACTCCTCATGATCCCCCACCTGGACGATGACGAGCTTTGGGACGAGCTTGGGCACAATTTTTCCTATTCCGGCCGACGAATTTTTCATCGCCGAAATTTCTTTGGCCAAAGAAATTGCCATTGAGTCGCTCAATTTTTTACCGTCAAGAATTTTTGCGGTTTTTTTTGTTTGCGTCATTTGTGCCATCAGAAGATGGAACTATATACCAAGACCGGTGATTAGGGTAAACAGGGTTGCAATAACCGGCGAGACAAGCTGCCAGAAAAAGAAAACGAAAAAGAGAACGAGAAGGATACCAAAGCGCTCCAGGAAAACTCTGGCTGGTCCGTGGCCGATTTTGAAAACTGAGAAAATAATTTTCGAGCCATCGAGGGGTGGAATCGGAACGAGATTGAAAACTGCAAGTAATAGATTTAGGAAAACGATAAAGCTGGTGATGCTTACAATCTCGACACTCTGCACCAAGCCGGTCGAGATTCCGAATCGAAGAAAGAGGCCAAAAACCAAAGCGATGACAATGTTTGAAAGTGGCCCGGCACCAGCGACAATCGCCTCACCCCAGCGCTGATTGCGAAGATTGTACGGGTTGTACGGCACTGGTTTCGCCCAGCCGATGATAAATCCAGCATTTGAAAAGAAAAGTAGAAGCGGCAGAAAAATCGAGCCGAAAAAGTCTAGATGTTTGATCGGGTTTAGGGTCAGGCGACCTTCATATTTCGCTGTTTGGTCACCGAGCAGAAACGCTGCATAGCCGTGCGCCACTTCGTGAACCACGACCGAGAAAAGTAAAATGACTATTTGGAAAATTAAATCGGCGGACATTGGGCTGATCTTGATTAATTTAACGTCTATGATACCATGCTCGAACTGACGCAAAATTCATTTTACTTTCAAATTACGTTCAAATTTATGGCAAAAATCTGTCCAGTTACCAAAAAGGGCTCACAAGTTGGCGGTGGTTACAGCAACCGAACTCGCGCCACGCAGTTTAACCCTACCGGAAAAAACCGCCGCTACCCTAACCTCCAAAAGCGTCGTGTCTATATCCCTGAGCTCAAAAAATACATCCGAATCGAAGTCTCCGCTCGTGGTATCAAAACTATGAACAAAGTTGGCATCCATAAAGCTCTCAAAACTGCCGGGGTGATTTAATACTTCCCTATTCTTCTCGCCCTTCTCGCCAAAACTTCTTTCCGTTACTTTTCATAACAATCGTTCCGAGCTGATCTGTTCGCAAAACCTCCAAAGGAAAACTACCTAAAATTCCAAGCACTTCCTCGGTTGGATGTCCGTATTTATTTTCCTTACCACTTGAAATCACTGCGAACTGCGGCGCGACAGCTTTCACAAACTCCGGTGCGGTTGAAGTTTTTGATCCATGATGGCCGACTTTCAAAATGTCGCTTTCGAGGTTCAGGTTTGGTGAAAGTGAGACCGTGGTCGAAGCCGTACCTTGAAGTGAATCCTGAATCGAGAGCAGATGTTTCTCAACAGTCGACGGCGCATCGCCAGTGAGTAACACTTCTGTCTCGCCGTATGTGAGCCGCATAATGATCGAGCCATCGTTGGTTTTTTCTTTCGAGACGTCGCGGTCTGGGAAAAGAACGGTGAGCACAACACCAGCAGATGGGTCGAGAACAATCTCTATGCCTCGCCGGGCGATAATTTTTTCAACTTCCTCACTGTCAGCCAGTTCGTGAACCTCATTATTTACTAGCGACTTATTCTCCGTCCCCGACTCCACCAGATACGAAACATCGTAGCGTTTCAGAACATCAACAAAACCAGCGATATGATCTTTGTCTGGGTTGGTGATGATAATCATATCGATCGATTTGTCGTACCAAGGCATGAGCGCGCCGAGTTCAGGTAAAATTTTCGCATTCGGTCCCCCATCGACGATCACTTGGTTGCCGTTCGGGGCCTCTATAAAAATCGCATCGCCCTGACCAATGTCGAGAAAAGCCACTGTGAGCTCTTGGCTCGAAACTTTTTCACGCTCGGTGAAGATCGTGTACCGAACGGCAACATTGGCAACCAAAAGACCAACCGCGATGGAGAGAAGAACTTTTTTCATGTAGAATCGAGGTAATGATAACGCGTGAGTCTAAAGAATTTATCAATTAAAAATTAAGAAAATGGAAAAATACACCGAACAAAAGTTTACCATCCCTGAGCTCAAGGGAATTTCACAAAAAGCGATCGAAGCCCATCTCAAGCTCTATGCGGGCTATGTAAAAAACGCCAACTTAGTTAACGAAAAAATTGCTGAGTACAGAAAAGACAGTGAGACCCACGCGTACGCGCTCGGCGAACTCCAACGCCGTTTCTCTTTTGAATTCAACGGCATGCGCAACCACGAATACTTTTTCAAAAGTCTCGAGGGTGGTGCGCAGGCGATTTCAGACGGCTCACTTAAAATGGCGATTGAAAAAGATTTCGGTTCTTTTGACAATTGGCTCTCGATGTTCAAGGCGATCGCTCTCACCCGCGGCATTGGCTGGGCAATGCTTTATTTTGACCAACACACCGGCCGCCTCACCCATGCCTGGGTGGACGAACAACATCTCGGCCAGTTGAACGGCCTTCAGCTCGTCCTTGGTCTCGACATGTGGGAGCATGCGTTTCTTTTCGACTTCCCAACTGGCGACAAGAAACAATACGTCGAAACATTTTTTGAAAATCTAAACTGGAATGTGATCGAAGAAAATTTTGCGAAGGCGGTGAAGTAAAAAGTGCGGTTAAATAAAGTTTTCAATAAAAAAGCCCCATTCACCTGAACGGGGCCTTGAACTTCATTTGGGAACTTCGACCTGTCACCCTCCGATCTTTTCCTTTTCTTTCTTTTCCCGGAACTTCCTTTCTGCCTCGGCGACGAGCCCATCAATCTTCCAAGTGAAGCCGGGTGGTAGCTCGGTGACGACATGAATGTTTCGGAACCAGCGGGACCGCACAGACTGATCAGGCAGATCTGGGTCGTCCGCAGGACGATCAGTCTTCCAAAAGACGACAAGGGGGATAATTTTCCCTCCGTGACCCTTCGCTCGAAGGTGGATTGTCTCGAAAAACCTTTCTCCGCGCTGACGGCGGTAGACCAGGGTCTCCGGACCATTACCTCTTGCTGCCGCTTCCTCTTCTGGGACCCGAACACCGAGGTCAATGATCTCGCGCCAGGTATCAGCCTTATCAACTGACGGGTACTCCTCCTCCGGAAACTGAAAATCGGTGTTGTCGAAATCTTCCCATCGAGGGACGCCGACAAAGCTGAAGGAGCACGAAGCCAGAGCACAACTGAGGCCGTGGTAGTCAAGAATGAGATTGTTGGTTCCTTGTGGAATAGGACTCTTGTACTCCTCTGGCTTCTTATGGCCAAACGTCCATTCCTGCATGATGCCATCGACTGGTGATCGCCCCGTGGCTGCGGGAAATTCGCCATTGGCATTGATTGAGGTCTTGATGGCACCTCGACCCATAACAACCGATGCTTCTATTGGCACCGAATTAAGGACTTCCTTGTTCTCGCCAAAAACAGTTTTCTCTTCGACCAGAAGATCGAACAAGAGAAACTCATCTAGTGAGAAGTTCCTGTAGGTTTCTTCAGTCACCTTGCCGAGCTGACCGGATTCAGCGAGCTTGGCCAGCGTGTCGTCTGGCGGCAGGTCTATCGAGTTCTTGAGAGACACCGAGCCGCGCCAGTAACACCAAGGGTGCCCTAATTCTGCTCCCGAGATTACAACTGTCGACGCCTCGTCAGCTTGTACCATGCTCAAAGGAGTTGTGGCATTCAAGAGTTCCATCACCGGATCATGAGGTGGAAGCGGTTCTGGCGATGGTCGAAAAACTCCACCAACCTGTGCGATAAAAAGTGACAGGACAACAAGAACGAAAAGGGTCACTAGACCCGCCAACAACTTATTGGTCATACCAGGACTCCTTGCTTTGTTTGATTAGGTGGAAACACGTGTTCCACTTTACATTCTACCAAAAGAATAGTCCCGTATTTACCCTTTGTCAATAATAAAGAAGCCCCCATGCCAAGCATGGGGGTGATGTTGATCTTTATAGATTCCATTTCGGTGTCACCACGCCATTCAGCGTAGCCCAACAGCTGTCGCGGCTGAACGCCTGGTAACGAACTGAGAACGGTGACGACGTGGCCGCCGACGCCCGGTTCTCACCGCGACCACTGCCTCGGTGTCGGCTGCTCGCCAGGAACACCACCGCCGCTCTTCACCGGAGGTCGTTGTAACACATGCCTTGCTGTCGTCGCAATTGGCCGTGGTGCAAACAACGGCCGCATTGCCGAAGCACTTGCAACTCGCCAGCCTTGCCCTACTTTGCACGAGATTGACGACAAACGTGATGCGATCAGTGCCGTCGAGGTTCGAAACGGCGACGATCAGGTTACCAGCAGGATCGATCAAAAGTATCGTCCTCTTGATGACTTCAAGCTGGCTGTCCGGATCCAGAAACCGGCTGTCGATCGTGATCTTGTCATCGTCGTCAGTGACTATCGCGTCGTCGATCTGGACAACGTCGTCGATGATGACCGTCGGCGTACCGTTGTTCCAGTCGACATTGAAGCGACTGCCACCTTGAACGTCAAGGTGGACGTACTCGATGTCTGTCATCACCTCACGAACCGGGGTGTCGGCAACAGCATTGCTGACACTGGCGCCCGTGGTCTGGGCCTGAACAATCGCAGGCACACAGCACATCGCCATCAGAACACCGAGAACTTGAGGGAGGACTCTGAAACCGATTCTTCTCATGACACGACTCCTTTTACCCGGCTTCAGCCGAGCGGGACGGTGAAAGTAAGAATGAAACACACAACACACCGAGAACACCTCGGGAACACTCTGACATTAACAATATACCTGTCAAAAAAGACGTCAATGCTATCAATACCGATAGTCAGCATAAAACAATACCCCGACCTTGTGGCCAGGGTAGCTATGTTCTTGTTCTCCCATTTCATCACT
Source organism: uncultured Candidatus Saccharibacteria bacterium (assembly GCA_964390475.1). GTDB lineage: Bacteria > Patescibacteriota > Minisyncoccia > Phycocordibacterales > DATGWK01 > JAHFLV01. Next base: position 14,724 of record CAYMIB010000006.1, read on the forward strand.
TTTCATTGTCCTCGATCACTTGCCGCTTGGCGGTGTTTCCTCCGCATTGACCAGCTCGGTCGAGGAAGAAGACGACGTCATGGACTCGATCGCCCTCTGCACTCTTGTGAGAAGTATGAAAAGCACAATAAAAAACACAACGAGTGTCCCTGCCAACACCCCAAGAAAGTACTTGAGGACTTTCTTGGTTCCACCCACGAAAAAAGCCCACATGTGACGCTCCTTGTCTGGGTCAGCGGCCGTCCTGGCAAGATTCATGGTAGAGACACGCGCTCTACCTTACATTCTTATTTCACCCCTACCTGCATTCCACATAGAAAAATAGTCGATTTCTGGTTTTTGTCAATTGACGGATTTGGTTGGTTTGACAGGTTTTTTAACAAAAAATATAAACCACACAATCATAAAAATATAAAAACCAGCGACCGCGGTGCCGGAAAAACCGCTAAAAGAGATCTCAGCCAAAGAAAATTTTGAGAAAAAATTGACGACCGAAAGCTCATATGAAAGTAAGGTCTCCGCAACAAAGGCAAATGGCAGACCAACATAGCGGCCAAAAAATCCAGCGAGTGCCGTCAGGAATGCCACCAGCATGGTGAGCGGAATAAGGGGTAAGACGAGCAAGTTCACCGGCAAAGAAACTGCCGAGAAAAAACCAGTCATCCAAGTCAGGATCGGAAAAAGAAAAAGCTGAACAATGATGTTTGAAACGACAAGCTCGCGTAGGCCGAATTTTTCCGGGATAAAACGAAGTAGGCCGCCATTCCATTTTTTTGGCCCATTCTGCCCCACAGACTCGGCCCAATTTTCAAAAGTCGGAATAACTTTTACCACCGCAAATGTCGCCAGAAAAGAGAGCTGAAATGACGGGCTATGAAGCAAAATCGTCGGGTTGTGGATGAGCATCAGAAATGATGCGATGAAAAGACCACGCGCCGGATCGTAATTTCTAAGGGAGAATCGCGAAAGCAAAACCAAAATCGCCATGATCGAAGCCCGAACAACCGTGGCCGAAGCACCAGTGATCATGGCAAAAGCCACAATACCAACCACCGACGAACCCAAACCGAGCGAGCGTGGCAAAAACGACAGCGACTTTCCGATCGCTTCGGCCACTATCGACACGTTGTAGCCGGATAAAACTACAATATGTACCAACCCTGTTTTCCGAAATTTTTCCTGCAACTCACCATTTATAGACTGCTTGCCGTCGATCAAAATCCCGGACGCCAGCGAGCTCTGTGGCTCAGGCAACATCTTGCCGATTGATTCAACAAATTTCCTTTTCGCAAAAAACAGACTGGCAATAATTTTGCTCGGCGGATCATACCTGACCGTCTCAACCGAAGCATTTCTCATTAGAAATCGAATGTCGTTTGCTTTTAAGTATCCGACATAATCGAATTCCCTGCCCGTGTCGGTATAAAAATTTTCCGGTCGAATAAGCTCGCCGCGCAGACGCACGACGTCACCATATCGAAAAACTTTTGGATTGCCTGTTGTGACCAAGATTTTTTCTTGACCCGACGCGAAAAGACCGAAACCTTCCGAAACTTTTTCATTATTTATTTCCTGCACCAGCACCGTAAGTCGGGTATTAAAATCTCTCCTCTCCTGATCTTCCACAAGCACACCAACAAGTGTGATTTTTTCTTTTACAAATTGATCAAGCTCAGTCGGACGACTGTTTAGAAAAAGCGTCAGGTTATTTCTCACAAAACCGACACTAAGCGACAGGGTGAAAGCGAGTAGTAAAATCACCAAAAAGTTTTTCCGAAACAAACAAAAAATTCCCAACACAACAAGAACGACGAGACTTACCCACAAAAAAATATTGCTGTCGTGCAAAAACGAACTAGCGACAATCCCAGCCGGAAATCCAAGCACTATTATGTAAAGCAAATTTCCGCTCAGTCCCACGAGAAAATCCTGACAAAACTGAGATCAAGAAAAAATTAATTTTGTTTAAATTTAGAAGATTTTGTGTAAAATACCACCAGAGAGATGGTCATGACTGAGTCGTAGCAAACACCCAGTCGACAAATGCTGGGACGCGCATACGGCGAGGCAGGCATGCTCCGGTGTGTTCTGTCGTTCATCCATCTCTTTACTCTGGACACGAGTTCAGCACACCGTGGCTGGGGCATGTGAAGACCTCTTCCACGAGTTACCTGGTGAAGGTGACGGTGCTGGCCATGCTCTGATCCAGAGGACCCCGAAACCGCAAGGAATCGGGGTTTCCTTTTTATAGACAGTTTGTTACATTTAACAACAGCAAACCCCCTATGCGAGTTGCATGGCGCGCTGTGCAACAGCACACTCTAGGGGGTGTTTTAGATCTTTAACCTCAGCTCCACAAGAGCAGAGTCACAGTCAGTATGTCCAACCTTGCGAGTCTCCGGTCCGGACCGGAAACAGCACACTAGGATGGACCTTCGTTCGACCCCCTGCTTCGGCCGGAGCAGGGGGTTTTTCTTTACCAGGGAACCTCGCAGGGACTGCGGGGGGGGTCATCTCCCCTCAAACTCTTTCACCACCGCTTTCTCATCCTCCGGACTTAGTGCCTTTTTATATAAGGTACCGCGAACGCCCTTCACCCGAGCCTCACACTCCGCCCAGGTTTTATGAATTAAAATTTTGCCGCCAACCTTACTGACATATGAATAGGCTTTAGCACGTGAGCGATCTTTCGAACCAGACCTTTTTTCTTTTTGAGTCGAATTGTGAGAAATATTTAAAATGTCCGCACCGATCTTTTTCTGGTATTCAACAAGCGAACCAGAAAACAATTCCGCGTTCTCGCCGTCGGCGCTTGCAGTCGCGATCTCGTCTGCTCGTTCATTGCCAGCGACGCCAACGTGGCCAGCAAGCAATTGCCAGTCAATTTTTCGGCCTTTCAATTCTTCACGAACTTCTGACATGACCGCAGAAAGGGCTTCCCATAAATCTCGATTCAAAACTTCAGTCTTCCCTGCTGTTCGCCAACCTTTCGCTTCCCAGCCCGCAAGCCACTCGGTTGCGCCCCGCAGAACATATTTTGAATCTGTATAAATAAGAATTGTGCTTAAATTGGCCCTTTCTTTTTCCTTGACCAAAAACTCAAGTCCGCCAATAACCGCTTGGAGTTCCATCCGGTTGTTTGTGGTGTTTTTTTCCGAGCCGCCAAGCTCGACAACTCTGCTCGATTTTTCTGCCTCGAGAACAACAATCGTCCCCCAGCCACCAGGACCTGGGTTACCGCGCGACGCGCCGTCAGTGAAAATCGTGATCTTGTTCATGAAAATAAAGTGTAGCAAACTTTCGGCCAGAGCGACCACCATCCACGCCGAACGCTACACAGAGACACTAATGATTCGCAGCCGCAGCTCCGGATACCGCTTAAAGAAAGATTTTTCGAGAGCGGCTTTGAGACTGACAACGTCACCAGCCTTGAGTGTCTTGAGCGGGTCGTTGGCTTTGGTGAAAAAAGAAATTGCATTGAATTTGTCGCCCACGGAATTTTCAAAACTAATTTCCATGTGATTTTTAGTTTTACCAAAAGGTTTCACAGTGGCAATCACCACATTTTTTATAAGAAAAATTGGCTTTGGGTTGCCAACACCATACGGCGCCATTTTTTCAATCGCGCTGTATGTATTCCAATTAATATCATCAACACTAAGCTCATCTTCGATTTCTTCTTCAAGCAGGCCAGAAAGTCCACCCGCACCAGTAAGCGCGGCCGCATCTGCGATTATTTTTTTATACGTAACCGAAAGCTCGTCTTCCAATGTGTGAATTTTTTCCTGCTCTATCGCAAACCCGCCGGACATTTTGTGACCACCGAAATGAATGAACAAATGCCGACTGGCGTCCATTAGGTCAACAACGCTCACTCGCCCATCAGAACGACACGAGCCCTTAATCGTCGGCCCGCCATCTTTGCCCCACATAAAGACCGGCCGATCGTGGTCGTCCTTCAGACTATTGGCCACCAGACCAAGGACCGTCGGCCGCCAATGGGCCCGACCCATGACGATTACCTCCTGCAACCGACCTTCACGCTCGCGCTCAACGATCGTCTGGCGAACTTCTTTGGTAATCACCGCCACAAGCCCTTTGCGCTCGTCGTTTATTTTATTCAAATGGGTCACAAGTTGGCCAGCCCGGAGCTCATCAGATGTCGCCAGAAGCTCAAATGCATCGTGTGGCACGCCCATACGTGAAGCGGCATTGATCCGCGGCGTGATCGTGAAACTGACATCGTCTTCAGTCATCATCCGCTGATTCGCCCGAGCTTCGCGGAGAAGTTTCATCAGACCTAAGCGTGGAGATTTGCGCAAAACCATGAGACCGTAATATGCAAAAACCCGATTTTCCCCAGTGAGCGGCACCATGTCGGAAAGCGTCGCCAACCCAACCATGTCGAGAAGCCATTTCTCCCAGCCGGGTTTTATCGGCCAACGTGCAGTTCCTGATTTTTCCGCGACTGTTTCAGTCACCTCATCCTTTTCTGCAATCTCCGCATTTTTCCGAATCATCGCCTGAATGAATTTGAAAATCACGCCCGCCCCGCAAAGCGACTTAAACGGATACGCGCAGTCGGCCTGTTTTGGATTCAAAATCGCAAACGCTGGTGGCATAACGCCGTTCGGTTCGTGATGGTCAGTGATGATGGTGTCGATGCCGAGCTCTTTTGCCCGCGCGATCGGTACCACGTCTGTGATGCCGCAATCAATTGTAATCAAAAGTTTAGCACCACGACCGGCAATAATTTCTACCGCATCGAGATTTACGCCAAAACCTTCCTCATGTCGATCAGGAATATAGTTTTCAAAATTCGTGAACCCAATTTTTTTGAAAAAATCGTGCAACACAACCGCACCAGGAATACCGTCAGCGTCGTAGTCGCTATAAATGACAATTTTCTCCCCCGCCCCAACAGCCGCGAGCACTCGCGGGACCGCCCGCTCCATATCTTTCATCAGAAACGGGTCGTGAACGTCGCGGTCGTAGTTTGGATTCAAAAAAAGTTCGGCGGTCGCCGGGTCAGAGAGTCCACGCTTGTCGAGGAGTTTGCAAAGCAAAGGAGAGATTGGCGGCGTAACAGTTGAGGTTCGGGTCAGCATCGATTGATTATATCGAAACGTGTATCATATACGTATGGACAAAGAAAATTGCGTGTTCTGCAAAATTGTGGCCGGAGAAATTCCGTCACACAAAGTCTACGAGGATGAAAAATTCCTGGCTTTTCTCGATATCAATCCTCGCTCCCCTGGGCATACGCTCATAATTCCCAAAGACCACTACCGCTGGGTCTGGGACGTGCCGAATGTTGGCGAATATTTTGAAATTGCTCGCAAAATTGCTCTCGCAGAGCAAAAAGCTTTTGGTACTGAAACGGTTCTCTGTCGCGTAACTGGTGAAGAAGTGTCTCACGCTCACATTTGGGTTTTTCCGAGCCCGGAGGCCGCAAAAGGTGATAAAAAGGATTTTGAACGAAATGCTCAGATAATCAGAAAGTTCATTTGACTTTGTGATCAGTTGTCTTAGTCTATAAATAGAATGTTTTTGGTTCACTGGCAAATATAGGGAGGATTGGCGTGCCAAAACTCAAACTCGAACTCTGGATTTTGGACAAGGAAATCAAGAGTGTCGGCTGGAAGCTCTTGTGTGGACTGGCCTTACATATAGTCATTGTCACTGCAGTGGCCATCGTCACTCGAAACATAGCGACGACTTTTGCAGTAGCGGTGATACTTCCCCTGATTGCGTTGTGGGGTCTGACCTTATGGATCTCAGAGCGCATGATCGTCGACCTGTTTTCCAGGCTCAAAGGAGGACCAGGCGTCATCGACTGGGAAAAAATTAGGCGGTATGTGGCTAGCAACCAGCGCAAACCACCATAAATATGTGCTTCTAAACCGCTCTTCGTGGCGGTTTTTCTTTGTTGACAAATCATCCCAGGTGTCCTATAATGTTGACAGTTGTCCTTTATTGTGTTCCCTGTCGTATGTGTCACCAACCCGGTCCCAAACCCAAGATAGCAAAGGAGTGCTCACATGAGACTGAGGCTGAATGATTTTGATTTTTGGCGCGCCCTCTTCGAGATCGTCTTTGGAACGATTGCGGAATTCCTCGACCTCGGAGTGGACCTGTGGAAGATCGCGTTCAGAACCCCGAATTGCGGCATCTGGGTCAAGCTTGGAGCCACCGCGGATCGCTGGCACACTACGCGACACAGGCTGGGAGAAATGAAGCTCCGAGCAGAGATTTACTGCTTACCTCGTCGGCAGGACGCAGACATCGAACAGAACCGTCCACAACCCCCGAACTCACCACCCAGTGACCCACCGTCACCCCCTGGCATCCGCCGGGGGTTTTTCTTTTGTCGAAACCGTAAGAACAATTACTTAGAATTCTTTAGTGCCTCTATTCCCGGCAAAGTTTCATTGGCTAGGAAATCAAGCATTGCGCCGCCGCCCGTTGAAACAAAAGAAAATTTATTCATCAGACCGAGAGTTTTGATCGCCGCCACCGTATCACCTCCTCCAACCACAGATTTTGCATTGGCTTTGGAAATTATTTCTGCCAACTTTTTTGTGCTGTCAGAATAACCTTCTTCGTAGTTGCCAAGTGGGCCGTTCCAAAGTACAAATTTTGATTTGCCGACAAGGTCATTTAACTGAACTAAGGATTGCGGACCGACGTCAAGAATTTTTTCATCATCCAAAACCCGCCCAGTAGTTTTTATCTTTCTCATTCCCTTTCCACCCTTGGAAACCGACACTACGTCTGTCGGTATAAAAACTTTTTTAGTCTTTAGAAGTTCAGGCAAATTAAAATTTCCATCAGAAATAGTAGACTCACCAACTTCTAGGTTCAATTCTTTAAAAAAGTTGTTGGCGAGCGCGCCACCGACAAACACAAAATCTGCTAGATCCAAAAACTTTTTAATCAAAGGCATTTTAGTGTCGAATTTCGCCCCGCCTAAAATAAATAGAAATGGTTTTTCTGGTTTAAAGGCTAGGCTCAAATTTTTCACTTCGCGCATAAAAATCGGACCAGCAAAACTTGGCAAAAGTTTCGGCACACCGACGATAGAAGCATGAGCTCGATGAGAAACTGGAAAGGCTTCGTTCACAAAAATATCAGCCATGTCAGCGAGTTTCCGAGAAAAAATTTCATTATTTTCGGTTTCGCCTTTATTCAAACGAACGTTTTCAAAAAGAACCACGTCGCCGTCTTTCATGCCGGCTAAAACCTTGCCAGCCGCAACGGTAAAAAACTTTTGAACAAATGTCAGTGGGATTTTTTTCTCGACCAAATAATCAGCAACGGGTTTCAAAGTACTACTCCCCTTGCCTTCAATATGACTAACGATAATTACCCGAGCACCGGCGTCTCGTAAAAGATTAATCGTTGGAATCACCGACTGGATTCTAAAATCGTCAGTGATTTTTCCTCGCACGATCGGCACGTTAAAATCTAGACGCAAAAGAATACGTTTACCTTTTATATTGCTTGCTTCGTTAATACTTTTGATCATTTCGGAAAATTCTACCTTAAAGAACACCGGCTTACTTGGCGGCATCAACAATCTTCATGATTTCTTTAAACTGAATCGGGTCAAGGCTCTGGCGACCGACGAGCAAGCCGTCGACTTGGCCGTTGCCTACGATGTCCCCGGCATTCATTGGGCTGACCGAACCACCATACAAAACCGGAATACTTTCCGCGTATTCCCTACCAAGCATTTCGGTCAAAACTTTTCGGATATACAAAAGCATTTCGTACATATCAGCGCCCTTCATGGCTTCATAGTCATTTTTACCAATCGCCCAGACCGGCTCATAAGCAATAACCAGATTTTCAACATATCGTTTCTGAATACCAGCTAAAGCTGAGCCAATCTGCTCTTTTACGAAAGCCAAATAATTACCCTGGCTGTCGCGTTCTTTTTCACCGACGCAAAGAATGACCGTCAGTTCTTCTCGCAAAGCGACCAGAAGTTTCTTATTTATCATTTCCAAAGTTTCGCCAAGCGCTCGTCGTTCAGAGTGACCGATGATCGTATGAGTACCACCGGAAGACACCGCCATCGAAGCGCTCATCTCGCCAGTATATGAACCGCTAGTTTCCCAAAAAACATTTTGGAGTCCAACTTTGACCTTTGGGGTTGAAAGTTTCGCTAGTGGGGCGAAAAAAATTGCCGGTGGGCAAACCACAACTTGGATACGCTTAAGTTTTTCAGCTGAGCGCCTAATACCAAGAAAAATCTCTCTGGCTGACTCGGGTGATTCCGGATTCATCTTCCAATTCGCAACGATCAGTTTTTTGCTGTCTGACTTGGCCATGTTTGTATAACCTATTCTACACTAACTACTGAATCTCCCTCCAATTCACAATATTCCAGGCTCCACCTGGGCCACTTGAGAAATTAATGTTAGCCAAACCGCTTTCATACTGAACAAAGGCATTTTGCCCCAGAATAATCCTTTCGGCGGTAATTTCTTTTGCTCCAGCATTATTGCTGACATTCACTGTGCCACGCTGAGCGTTGATGATTATCGAGCCGACGTTGTTTGAAACCGTAACGGCATTGTTTCCTCCACAAGAGCTACTAATCGGGCAGTCACTGGTCGTCAGAAGCAAAATATAACTACCGGTCTCTCCAGAACCATTGAACTGAATGTTATTGTCCAAATTGATTCTACCGTCAGCAATAATCGCACCGCTGTTTTCGTCAAAACCTGGATCGAGCTGAACAATCACACTATTGCCGATAGTGACTATTCCCTCCACCCAGATCGTACCAGTCACTGTCAAAGTGTGACCGAGAGGAACGTCCAGGTTGCCAGTAATTTTCTTTGGCCCAAGAGATGAAAACGTGCCGACTGGAGTATAGTCCCCGCTTATCGTGCCGCCATCCGCCGCTTCGGTTTTCCATTGGTCAATGTTGGCATCAGACAAAGAGAAAGCGATCGGCGAAGGGTCGGGCTGAGAAGTATTGCAGGACTTGTTGTTTCCACTGCCGGTCTGACAATAAAGGTTGCCCTCGACATCGGAGTTTGTGACCGCATTAGCCCAAGCGTCGCCAACCCCAGCCAAACCAACCACAACATTGTCGATAGTCGAAGTTACACCACCAAGCGAAACTGAAAAATATGAATCCAAACCGGTTGGACTGGTGTCGTTCCAGGTGCCACCATGCTGACCAACTTTGGCAGTGCCGGAAGCGTATGAAGTGTTGGCCCCAACGGTGTAGTAGTTAGCTGGGCTTTGCGAGCCGTTATCAACCACAATCCAATATGTCGTGCCGCTGGTAAGCAAAGGATTTAAAGTAAAGGTAACATCAATCCAGCCGTAACTCGTAGAAACAGACGAAGCACTCAAGGTGCCGGAGGCAAGGGTGCTCGACCCAGGGTTACCAGAAGAATTATTTTTTATAAGAACCGTGGCATTTGCCGGCGAACCAGTTTTTTTCACATAAAACTGAATCTTATTTATCGGTTGAGTTGCACTGACCTGAAAACTCTGGGCCAGGTCCTGAGCCGCAGAGACATTTCGGAAATTTATGGAGTCTGCGGGTGGCAATGGCGAGTTGTTGATCTGGTCAGTCTGCATTGCCAAGCTGTTAGCCGCAACCGCCGTGCCGGTTACCGACGCTCCGTTTGAGCCATCGATGTCGCCGTTTGAATAAACGTTTCCAACTACGCTTGAATTGTTGTCCATTTGCAAACCGCCGTTACCAACATGCAAACCGTAGTTAAATGACGCCCCAACCCCAGCAATGATTTTGGTTCTAATCTTTCGATAATAATCATCCCAGTTAGCTTCAGAAATAATAGTTTTACCGCCGACGACATCGGCAATTTCTGTCGTGACAGTCTTGCCGTCAATAGAAAGACTCTGGGAAGATGAGGTCGGAAGAGAGGTTTTCAGCCGGTACAAAACGTCTTCGGTCCCCGCTTCAGCTAAAAAGTAACTTTCGCGCGAATGAAGGAGGTTCGAAGCAACTTTAATATGTCGAATGGCCGGAGCGATGAAACCAAAAACGATTGTCGAAGAAATCACCAAGAAAAATATCGTAGTAAGAATTACCACCTGGCCGCTTTGTTTTGAAATTTTCTTAGATTTTAAAATTCTCTTGGTCATTTTATTGTTGTTTTGGTCTAAAACTTCTTAATACGAGCTCCGTAAAATCGTCGTGGTGTAAAAGTTTTCGGTCTTTTGAGTCTCGCCTGTTCCAGCCACCAAAGTCATTTCAATCTTTACAGCATCAGAACTTGCAGTGTCCAGAAAACGGAAAACTAGGTTGCTGACCGTGACGCTTGCCAAGGTAAGCGGCCCAGAAACCACGCCATTTTCTTTAAGCATTAAACGCCCAGAATTTACATAAAACTCTACCGTGCGAGAATTATTGCTAATGTCCGTGCCGTTTAATTTCAAAATTCCTGGATTTGAACCGAAGGTACTTGAAACATCAACTCCGCTCGAATCCCGAATTTCCCTGACCATGCGGTCGAGAGCAACCATCGCCGATTCCTGAATCAACAAATTTGATTTAATATTCCTCTGCGACTGAACCATTGAAACAATAGAGACGATAGTAATGCCGACGATCAAAACCAAAAGAGCAACATAAATAATAGTCTCAACAAGCGAAAATCCTCTCCCATCAATTTTTCTGACGTTAAATATTTTAAATGGTTTCAAAAGTTTAAAGATTTTCATTTGATCACAAAATATTGGCGACATAGGTCGTTATGCTGGCCGTCGAGGTCGCATTCTGGTTCCACCAAGAAACATCGACAGTAATTTTTTTGGTGCCACTGTCGGCGGTGCCACCACCGTTTGTGTCTATGTCACCACCCGCCTCGCGAGAAACGTCGCTGGTTCGAAACTTCCGATAAAAAACCCCATCAACTGCAACCGACGTAGTGCTCGTCGCCCAAACACCACCAGAAAAAACCAAATAATAGTCCTGTTCAGGAGTCAGCCCAGAGATGTTGACCCAGCTTCTATCCCGCATTGTTTTGACTGCTTCGACCCCCTCTTCCAAAAGTAGATTGGCTTTTACCTTTTTAGTGTTGGAGTGAGTTAGAGAAATAAAATAGGTGTGAGTGGTGTAAAGTCCAAGCATAACGATCAAGATAATTGCTGATGAAACGATCACCTCGACCAGCCCGGACCCTTTTTTCATTCCTGTTTTTTTCATTTTCGCTTTTTTCATTTCAAAACTTCACTTAATTTAGTTTGAATCAATAACCCCTGTAGCTCCAACTGTAATCGTTCTGGTTACGGAATTGTCAGATCGAAGACGGAGAGTGATCGTGCCGGTGTTGGCGGTACTGCCGGTTAGTCTTTCAAAAATTATATCATCGCCACTGCCCGAAAGACTGTGGGCCGAGATTTCTGAATAGGTACTCAGACCTGAAGTTATATTGTCCGGGTCAGAAGAGCTATATGAATTACCCTTGAACAACACGATTTCAGAATCCGACTCCGTTTCGTCTACATGAACCCCATATTTTGAATCCTCTTTTGAAGAAATCGTCAGAGAGCGAGCTTCGTTCAAAATGGCGACCACGAGTAGAGCGTCTTTGTCGATCGCCTGCCGACGATTCAAGGAGTTGAAACCACCTATTACAATAGACCCGAGGATACCCAAGATCGCAAGAGTGATCAAAATTTCAACAGCGGTAAATCCTTTTTTGTGTTTATATAACATCGACAAGAGAGTAGATTGGAGAAAGCATCGAGACTGCGAAAAATCCGACGGCAATACCGATAAAAACCATCAAAAATGGCTCGATGATTGTCGAAAGATCTTTGGTTTTTTGTTCGACCTCATTTTCATAGTAGACCGCAACGTTCTCATACATTTTTGCCAGCTGGCCGGTTTCCTCACCGATATTTATCATCTCACCAACAAAAGCCGGGTAGAGTTTTTCTTCGGCCATAAACACCGCCGATATCGGTTTACCTTTTTCGATAGCCACTTCAGCTTTTTTTATAACTTCTTTATAAAAAACATTCTGAACGACATCCTCGGTGATTTTTATAGCCACCAAAACATCTACTCCAGCCGAAAGAAGCGAGGCCAGGGTTCGAGCCGTTCGAGCAGAATTCGACTCCTTCACAATGTTTGAAATCACTGGCACTCGAAGAACAAAGGCGTCGAGAATTCTTTTGCCTCTGACGGTTTTTTTCCAATACATAAAGGCTACCACCACAGCCACGAGTCCAACGATTGTAAGCAAAATATTATTCTTCAAAAAATCCGAAAGACCAATGACGATTCTGGTCATAAGCGGTAACTCAACGTTAAGCTCTTTGAAAACGCTAGAAAGGGTCGGCACCACCATGGTGAGCATCAAAAAAGTGATGACAACCATTATGAAAATAATAATCGCCGGATAAATCATCGCTCCGCGGATTTTTTTCGTCAAAAGGTTGGCCTTTTCGAGCTGACTACCAACCGACTTAAGCGAAGCGGTCAAACTACCAGACTCCTCCCCCGCCTTGGTCATAGAGATAAAAAGTTTTGAAAAAGTTTTCGGATGCTTTTCCATAGCCATAGAAAGTGCTTCACCCTTACCAACGCTGACACTCAGATCATTCAGCACCGCCTTAAATCCAGGACTTCTGGTCTGCCTTTCCATCACCGATATCGCCCGGATCATTGGCAAACCAGCTTCGATCATCACGCCAAGGTTTTTGGCAAACTGCACCTTGTCGGTAGTCTTAACCTGGCCGATGATTGCCTTTAAAAAAGAAGGTAACTCAATAGACTTCGAACCGCTTTTTTTCGCTTCTTCGACATGAGTCACCGTGCCGCCTTCTTTTCTAATAATTTCGTAAAGTGCAAATTTACTTTCCGCCTCTTTTTCACCCTCGTATTTTTCGCCGCCCTGACGAACTGCTTCAAATTTAAATTTAATCATTTATTTTTCGTTACTCCGAAAATTACTCCGAAACGACGCGCAAAATTTCTTCAATCGTCGTCAAACCTTGAACGGCTTTAAACAAACCGTCTTCGATCATCGTCAGCATTCCTTCTTTTTTGGCCTGAACTTCGATCTCTTTATCAGTTTTACCTTGCATCACCAACTCTTTCACCGCACCGGACATTTTCATAACTTCATAAATACCAATTCGACCACCAAAAGCCTCTTCGACATTGACGCCGGTTTTCGGGCGATAAAAAGGAACCTTGTCCCAGGTCGCTTTTGCATCGACGATTTTTTCCTCTTTCAATGCTCGCAGGACTCGCTCAATGTCTACCGATTCCGAAAGCGTCTTGAGCTCAGCTTCCGTCATAAAATATTTTTCTTTTTTCTCAGTCAGTTTTCGAACCAAACGCTGACCGATGACAATACTCACAGTCGAAACGATCAAAAAAGGCTCGGTGTTCATATCTATAAGGCGTGGCAAAGCACCGGCCGCAGAATTCGTATGCAAAGTAGAAAGCACCAAATGACCAGTAAGCGAAGCGTTGATAGCAAGCGACGCTGTCTCGGTGTCTCGAATTTCACCGACCATGATGATGTCCGGGTCCTGTCGCACCAAAGTTCGCAAGCCTGCCCCGAAAGTTAAACCAATTTCGGATTTCACTTGAGTCTGGTTGATGCGATTCATCTGATACTCGATCGGATCCTCGATAGTAGAAATATTGACGTCTGGCGTATTCAAAATGTCGAGCATGGTGTAAAGCGTGGTGGTTTTTCCGCTTCCCGTCGGGCCGGTAGTCAAAATCATTCCAGTCGTGAGGTTCATCGCCTTATGAATTCGCTCTAGTGACTCGCCGTGAAAACCAAGACCCTCCAAAGTCAGGCCGGAGGAAGACTCCCGCAAAACACGCATGACGGTTTTTTCGCCAAAGTAAGTCGGCAAAGTTGAAACACGGAAAGAAATTTTCTCGCCATTCAAATCTATTTTGAAACGTCCGTCCTGGGGCAAGCGTTTTTCATCTAGCTTTAAATTTGAAAGAACTTTTATACGAGCCGCAATACTTGGCGTAACGTTTTTCGGCAAAACCATGGCATCCCGAAGCAAACCATCGATGCGGTAACGAACCAAAAGTTGCTCCTCCAAGGGCTCAATGTGAATGTCTGAAGCGTTTTGGATGATGGCATGCTTTAAAAGGGTGTCGACAATACGCACCACCGGCAAATCCTCCGCCAATTTTTTTAAATCATTCTCAGATATCTCCTCCCCGCTTCCTTCGGCCCCATCTGGTCCACCAGTCTCCAAAACGGTTTTTATCGAACCGATATCTTTTTGGATCAAATCCCCGAACTCAGCCTTCAAACTTTTCTGATATTGAAGCAAAGCGCTTTTTATCGATTCATTGTCGGTGTAGCGTGGCAAAATTTTGAGCCCAACTTTCTTTTTTATGAAATCAATAGCCGGCAAATCGT
>CAYMIB010000007.1:0-20033 GCA_964390475.1 uncultured Candidatus Saccharibacteria bacterium
TTCTTAACCTTCATGCAAACCGCAACCGCACAACTCAATACCTACCGCCAGGCACCACGCAAAGTGCGTTTGCTCGCTGACCTCGTTCGAGGCAAGAAAGTTGATCAAGCCATCATTTCTCTTAAGTTTGCCAACAAACGTGCAAACGGTCCGATCATTAAACTCATTCAATCTGCTGTCGCTAATGCCAAGAATCTTGGTTTGAATACTGACGCCCTCGTCATTTCAGGTATTACTGTCAACGCCGGTCAGGTTTTGAAGCGAAGTCAGCCGATGTCTCGAGGTCGGGCATTCCCAGTCGGCAAAAGAACCAGCCATATCCACGTTTCTCTTTCTGAAAAGGTAGAGAAAGAGAAGAAGGCGGTAAAGGTTGATTCAAAAACCAAAAAATAATATGTCACATCGAGTCCATCCATACGCCCATAGATTAGGAATCATTCGTGACTGGAAGTCGCGCTGGTTTTCTCCAAAAAAATCTTACAAGATCAACCTGAAGAGCGACATTTTGATTCGTGAATATTTGGAAGAAAAATTCCGCGGTATGTTCGTGAGCAATATCGAAATCGAACGTGGTCAGAAAACTCTCCGAATTGTTATCGAAACTTCTCGCCCAGGTATGATCATTGGTCGTTCAGGTGAGGGAACTGCAAAACTCCAAGCAGATTTGGCAAAGATGGCTCCAAAGCTTTGCATTTCTCCAAAGCAAGAAATCAAAATCGACATCAAAGAAGTTCGATATCCAGAAACCAACGCTCACATTGTCGCTCAGATGATCGCCGAAGGCCTAGAGAAGCGTTTGCCTTTCCGCCGAGTCATCAAGTCTACACTTGAGAAAATCATGGCGAACAAAGGTGCTTTGGGTGCCAAAATCGAGCTTTCTGGTCGCCTTGGTGGTGCCGAAATGTCTCGTGTCGAAAAACTCCGAAAGGGTCGAGTACCACTTCAGACTCTTCGTGCAGACGTCGATTTTAGCCGATACGAAGCTAGGATGACCTATGGTCAGATCGGTATTAAGGTTTGGATATACAAAGGCGACATTTTTGAGAAGCCTATCGGTGGCGTTCATGGCGGTGCTCAAAAATAAACCTTCAATTTTTATACAAAAACATGACTTCTCTTATTCCAAAAAAAGTTAAATATCGAAAGTGGCACACCTTTCGAAAGAACCCAAAGAAAGTGGGCGCGACCACTCGCGGTGCTGAAATTTCTTTCGGCTCATATGGTCTAAAGGCAACAACTCCGGGCCGTATTCGTTCAAACCAAATCGAAGCCGCTAGAAAGGTTTTGGCTCGTGAGCTCGGAAAGAACGGCCGAGTTTGGATCCGGGTTTTCCCTGACATGCCATTTACCCAGAAGCCAGCCGAAGTAAAGCTTGGAAAGGGTAAGGGCGACCCGCAGGGTTATCAGGTGCCGGTAAAGGGTGGCCGTCTGATTTTTGAAGTTGACGGTGTTGACGAAGTGGTTGCTAGGGAATCGATCCGAAAGGCTGGTTCGAAGCTCCCGGTTCGATCGAAGTTCGTCTCTCGACATTAATTGTACTCATTCACCGATTACACTGATCAAAATTTTATGAAAATTGCTGATATTAAAAACAAAGATAAGAAAACTCTGAGCGAAATGCTTTCCCAAAAGCGTGAAGCCCTACGAACTTTTCGGTTTGGTATGGCTGGCAGTAAAAGCCGAAACGTTAAAGAAGGTAACAACCTAAAAAAGGACATTGCCCGCATCATGACCGTCCTTAACGTTTCAGAAGTAAAGACAAAATAAAATTATGAAAAAAGAAACAACTCAAACTGCAAAAACCACCTCAACGAAGAAACAACTTCAGGGTGTTGTGGTATCTGACAAAATGAAAGACACTGTCGTGGTTAAAGTTGAGAGCTTTTTCAAGCACAAAAAATACAAGAAGTTTATTTCTCGAAGCAAAAAGTTTATGGCTCACGACGTCGGCAATACGCATAAGGTCGGGGACAAGGTAACAATCGAGGAAACTGCACCGATTTCACGACATAAGAGATTTAAGGTCCTGCCTGTCGCGGCCGCGAAATAGATTTTGAAAAATATATGATTCAACCACGATCAATTGTAACAATCGCTGACAACTCCGGAGCTCAAATCGGAAGAATTTTCAAAGTGCTTGGCGGTTCAAAGAAACGCTATGCTCGCATTGGCGACATTGTTGTTCTCTCTGTTCAGAAAGCTGCTCCTCGAAAAACCGTTAAAAAGAAAGACGTTTTGCGTGGCGTGGTTGTTCGTCAAAAAGCACCATTTCGTCGCGCCGATGCTTCGTATATTCGTTTCGATGAAAACGCTGTGGTTATTTTGGACAAAGCAAACAACGAGCCAATCGCTGGCCGTATTTTCGGACCAATTCCTCGCGAAATCGGCGAGCTCGGTTTCCAGACCATTATTTCTAAAGCCCAAGAGGTGCTATAACGATAAAATTTTTCACGAAATTTTTACACAAACATGAAAATCCGAAAAGACGACAACGTAATAGTGATCTCCGGCAAGGACCGAGGTAAAACCGGCAAGGTGGTTAGAGCTTTTCCTCGTGAAAACAAGATCGTCATGACCGGCGTGAACGTTGTGAAGCATCACGAACGCCCAAAGAAAAGCGGTGCCAAGGGTCAGATCGTCGAAAAGGCCATGCCATTCAACGTTTCAAACGTCATGTTGATCGACTCAAAAACCGGCAAGCGCACCCGTAAGGTAGAGAAAACCAAGGAAAAGAAGACCGAGAAGGCTAAATAATCTCCTTAATATAAATTTATGATTTCAGTAAAAGAAAAAAATAAGAGTGCTTTCGAAAAGATGAAGGAAAAATTCGGATATAAAAATCCGATGCAAGCTCCTCGCTTGGTGAAAGTTATCGTTAGCGCCGGTGTCGGTTCTTTTAAAGATAAAAAGAAGCACGACATCGTCGCTGACCGTCTAAACAAAATCACAGGCCAGAAGCCGGTGAAGAAGGGAGCCAAGATTTCCATCGCGGCCTTCAAGGTTCGCCAGGGCGACCCGGTTGGTTTCCAGGTTACTTTGCACGGTGCCAGAATGAACGATTTTATCGATCGTCTCATCAATGTTGCCTTGCCTCGTACCAAGGACTTCCGTGGTATTCCGGCTTCTTCGATAGACGCAATGGGGAACTACACCTTCGGTATTCGGGAACACATTATTTTCCCGGAAACCGCGGATGAAGACCTCAAAGACGTCTTCGGCTTTGCGATTACCGTCGTGACGACGGCCAAAAACAAGGAAGAGGCCCGAGCGTTCTTTGATCACCTTGGTTTTCCGTTCAGCACCCTCAAAAAGGAGGAATTGAGCGGGGCGAAGGTGAAAAAGGCGAAAGATTCGAAGAAAGAAAAGAAGGAAAAGGCCAAGTAAGGCCCTTTATTGACATAGCGGAGTCGTCTCTGTTACTATGTCGGCAAGCTTTACAGCCGTCATGGCTGTATTTCGTTTCTGAGGATGAGTTCGAAGCAAATTCAAGAAAAAAATGGCAAAAAAATCAGTCATCGCGCGAGCGCTAAAAACACCAAAATTCTCAACACGAACCGTTCGTCGTTGTTTTAAATGCGGTCGAAAGCGCGGCTACATGCGAGAGTTCGATATTTGCCGAGTTTGTTTCCGAGAGCTAGCCAATGAAGGTAAAATCCCAGGCGTCAAGAAATCTTCTTGGTAATTTAAGTCAAAAACATGGACTCAATCGCAAATCTAATTATAAAGATCAAAAATGCTGGCGCAGTCGGTCACTCGTCTGTAACTATTCCATATACAAAGCTGAACGCCGCTATTTTGAAGAAGCTTGCAGAAAAGCGCTATGTTAAGTCCGTTTCAGAAGAAGGTAAGGGTGTGACTCGAACTCTCGAAGTCGAACTTGTTTACACCGATGGTCAGCCAAAGATTCAGAACGCTCGCCGAGTTTCAAAACTTTCTCGTCGCGTTTACGAAAAATCAACCAACCTCAAATCAGTTCGCCGAGGTTACGGTCTTTCAATAATTTCAACCCCAAAAGGCATTCTTACTGACGCTGAGGCACGCAAGGCACATGTTGGAGGGGAAGTGCTTTTCCAGGTTTGGTAAAAGCTTGTGTCAGTAAATTTTCAAAATCATGTCACGAATCGGTAAAAAACCAATAAAACTAGAAGACAAGACAACCGCTGTTCTCGCGGGTGATGTTCTTACTGTTACCGGTCCTCAGGGCTCTATTTCAAAAACTTTCAAGCCAGAAATCACAATAACTATTGCTGATGGTCAGGTTTCTCTTGAGCCAAAACGAAAGAGTCTCGATACCATCGCTTTGTGGGGAACATATGCTTCTCACGTTGCAAACATGGTTCAGGGTGTGAACACTCCTTTCAAAGAGACTTTGGTCGTTGAAGGAATTGGTTACAAAGCGGAGGTAAAAGGTGACAAACTAGTTCTCAGTTTGGGCTTCTCTCATTTGGTCAACGTTAACGTTCCTGTTGGTCTCAAAGTCACAGCCGAAAAGAACGTCATCACTGTCACCGGTGTCGACAAAGAAAAAGTTGGTCAGTTCGCGGCCAACATCCGAGCCTTGAAAAAGCCTGAGCCGTACAAAGGTAAGGGAATCATGTATCAAGGTGAAGTGATCCGCCGAAAGCAGGGTAAGAAGACTGTCTAAAACCGCACCGAAATATTTATGAAAAACTCTCAACACAAAACAGCCCAAAGACTCCGACGCCGAATTCGAATTCGAGCGAAAGTTTCTGGCACAGCCGAACGTCCTCGCTTGTCGGTTTTCAAGTCGAACAAGTTTGTTTACGCGCAGTTGATTGATGACACAACAGGCGTTACTATTGCTGCGGTTTCGACCAAAGCCATTGCCGGTGAAAAACCACTTGTTGGTGCCAAAAAGATTGGTGTTGAGCTTGCCAAGCTTGCGTCTGCAAAGAAAATCGAAGCGGTTGTCTTTGACCGAGGCGGATATATTTACACCGGCAAGATCAAAGCCGTAGCCGAAGGCGCACGAGAAGGCGGACTTAAATTTTAATTATGGAAAAAGAACCAGAAAACAAAATAAATCTGAATGACGCGGTAACCGAAGCGGTTGTTGATTCTGTCGGTGTTTCTGCTGACGCTGCTGCGCCTGTAGACGCTGTCAAAGCTACCGTGCCGGTTGCCCCAGCTTTTGGTGACAAACGTGCTCCTCGAGACTCTCGAGATTTTAAAAAGAATACCCGCCGACCAGCTCGACGCGAAAGCCGAGTTAAGCCGGAGTTTGACCAAAAAATCATCAGCATTCGACGCGTTGCTCGTGTGGTGACCGGAGGTCGCCGATTCAGCTTCAGCGTCGCTCTAGTCGCTGGAAACCGAAAGGGAATGGTCGGAGTTGGTCTTGGAAAAGCAGGGGACACTTCTTTGGCTATCGAAAAGGCTTTTAGCTCTGCTCGAAAAAACATGGTGACTGCGAACCTCACCAAAGAAATGTCTGTTCCTCACGAAGTCCAGGCAAAATTCTCTTCTTCTCGAGTAACCATCATGCCGGCTGCTGACCGAGGTATTATCGCTGGTTCTTCTGTTCGAACGGTTCTCGAGCTTGCTGGCGTAAAGGACGTTGGTGGCAAGGTTCGATCTGGTAGCAAAAACAAGCTCAACATTGCCCGCGCAACCCTCGTCGCCCTTTCTATGCTTTCAAAACCTCGCGAAAAAGCGGTTGTTGCGGCTTCAGCTGTTGCTCAGGCATCAGAGGTCGGGGTCACAAAGGCTTAATAAAATACAAACAAAACCACCATGCAACTTCATGATTTAAAACCAAAGACTCCACAAAAGAAAGGCCGATATGTCGGTCGTGGAGGTAAGCGTGGTAAAACCGCTGGTCGTGGTACCAAGGGTCAGAAAGCTCGCGCCGGCGCAAAATTCCGCCCGGAAATTCGCGACACCATCAAACGACTTCCTAAACTCCGGGGTCGCGGCAAAAACAGCAACAAAGGCTACAAGCCAGGCTTTGAAGTTACCAATCTTTCTAATCTCGAAATCGCCTTCAAAGCAGGGGACACTGTTAACCCAAAAACTCTTTTGGACGCCGGCCTAGTTCGCCGAATGAGCGGTGAATTCCCAAAGGTTAAAATCCTTGGCTCGGGTGAAATCACTAAAAAACTTACTTTTGAAAACTGTGCCGTTTCTGAATCTGCTAAAGAGAAAATTCTTAAGGTTGGAGGTACAATTAAATAAACAGCCTAGCTGTCGCTTAAAATGAATACTTTATTTTCAAAACTCGCTCTGATCATCCGCGATACTGCGATCCGAAAGAGAATCCTTTTTACTTTGGGAGCATTGGTTGTTTTTAGAGTCTTGGCGGCGATTCCAATCCCTGGCGTTGATACTACCCGACTCGCGGCTTTTCTTTCTAATAATCAGTTCTTCGGTCTTTTGAATATCTTTTCTGGAGGTGGTCTTTCGACACTTTCAATCATCATGCTCGGTGTCGGTCCGTACATCACTGGTTCCATCATCATGCAGCTTTTGACCATCATGTCTCCGCGCCTCAAGGCGATGTATCAGGAAGAAGGGGAGATCGGCCGCAGAAAGTTTGCTCAGTTTTCTAGAATGCTCACTGTGCCCCTTGCGATCATTCAGGGTTACAGTTTCTTAGCTTTGCTTCAAAACCAGGGTGCGATCGGCGCTCTCAGCACAACGGAACAAGTTATAAACGTTGCAATCATCACCGCCGGTTCTTTGCTCATTATGTGGATCGGTGAGCTCATCAGTGAGTTTGGTATTGGTAATGGTGTTTCAATCATAATCTTTGCTGGTATCGTTGCTCGTTTGCCGGTTGTCATTAGCCAGTTCTTTTTCACTTTCGAAACTGCTCAGCTTCCAATATATCTAGGTGTTCTGGCTGTTGCTTTGCTGGTTATTGCCGGAGTGGTGGTTATTACCGAAGCCGAACGTCCGATTCCGATCACTTATGCAAAACGAGTTCGAGGCATGAAGGTTTATGGCGGTGTTTCAACATACCTTCCGCTTCGTTTGAACCAAGCCGGCGTTATTCCAATCATTTTTGCGCTTTCGATTTTGCTTTTCCCTCAAATGATCTTTCAGTTTATTGCTAACGTTAATGTTGCTGTTCTGAAAACAATTTCAGATTTTGTCCTTGGAGCTCTTGCTAACGGCTGGGTTTACGCCATCTTCTACTTCGTTTTGGTCTTCATCTTTACTTACTTCTACACCGCTGTTACTTTTGACCCAAACATGATTTCTGAGAATCTTCAGAAAAGCGGGGCGTTTATCCCTGGCGTTCGCCCTGGCCAGTCGACTTCTGAATACGTTGCACGCATCTTGACCCGCCTCACATTGGTTGGCGCGTCTTTCCTTGGTTTGATCGCGGTTTTACCTCTGGTCATGAAAGCAGTCACCGGTATCACTTCTTTCGCAATCGGTGGTACGGCACTTCTCATCGTTGTTTCGGTTGTTATCGATCTCATTAAAAAAGTCGATGCTCAGGTGTCTATACGTGAATATTAGTTTTTATCGTTTGGATTTATGTAGTCTTTGGAGGAGGCTCGCGGAGCGCGACGGCGCGAGCGGGAGCAAAATTTCTGCAGAAATTTATGCGTACTCCGGAAAAGACGACATAAATCCAAACCTGATATAATTTCCAAATGGCACCAAAAACAATCATCCTCATCGGCCAGTCTGGGTGTGGGAAGGGAACTCAGTCTAAACTTTTGGAGGAATTTTTTAAAAAAGAGGATCCAGCTCGTCCCGTTTTGTACGTAGAAATAGGGATGAAATTCAGAGAGTTCGTGCAAGACGATGGTTATTCGAGCGTTCTTTCCAAGGAAATTTATGAAAAAAACGAACCACAGCCGGACTTTTTAGTTATCTGGATATGGGCTCGGTTTCTCATTGAAAAAATGACCGGAGAAGAACATGTCATAATCGACGGCACACCAAGGTCTTTGTTCCAAGCCCAGGTTCTGATGACCGCACTAGCATTTTATGGACGCCGAGCAAGTATTTTTCATCTCAACATTAGCCGAGAAGTTGCCGAGAGCCGACTCATTGCCCGCGGCAGAAGTGATGATATAAATATGACAAAAATTAATAAGCGGCTTGATTGGTTTTACACCAATGTTGTTCCTGCGATTGATTTTTTCAAAACCCAAAAAGAACATGATTTCTTCGAACTCGATGCTGAAAGTTCTGTTGAAAACGTTCACACTGAAATCGTCGCCGCACTAGGATATGATCTCATTTAAATCTCAAGAAGAAATAAAAATTTTGCGCGAGGGCGGACGACGACTCTCGGCGATTTTGGCTGCACTGGCGGAGCGGGCCAAGCCGGGCGTTTCTTCACTCGAACTCGACAAGTTAGCGCGTGAAATGGCAGAGCAGGGTGGCGACAAACCGGCTTTTTTGGGCTATCGGCCAAAGGGTGCAAAGTTTCCTTTTCCAGCCAGTCTCTGTGTTTCAATCAATAACGAAGTGGTCCACGGTATTCCATCAGAAGGAAAAGTTTTGCAGGACGGCGACGTGGTTGCTATCGATATGGGTTTGATTCACGGCGGGTTGATTACCGATTCAGCGGTGACTGTCGTAGTCGGGGCGGGCGACGAGGCTGCTTTGAAACTTGCGGACATCACCAAGAAAGCGCTTCAAAAAGGAATAGAGGCGGTCAAACCAGGGAATACTGTGGGCGACATTGGTTATGCCATCGAGCAATTTGTGAAGCCGTTTGGCTATGGTCATGCTGAAGGTTTGGCTGGTCACGGAGTGGGCTACAAAGTTCACGAGGACCCGTTCGTGCCAAACACTGGTAAAAAAGGTGATGGCGAAGAGTTGCGGCCTGGGATGGTGATCGCTATCGAGCCGATGCTAAACGAAGGCACCGGCAAGGTAGTTTTCGACAAGGACGGCTACACAGTTCGAACCAAAGACGGAAAACGCAGTGCCCATTTTGAGCACACTGTAGCGGTGACAGAGAACGGACACATTGTTTTGACCGCTTAGGGTGGTTTTGGTATATACTTTGCAAACTATTAAAATTTAAAAACGAAATAAAGAAATAAATTAGCATGACACATCAGAAATCACATCCCAAAAAAGAAAGAACATTGGTAATCGTGAAGCCAGACGGCGTTCAGCGTTCGCTCATCGGTGAAATTGTTCAGCGATATGAAAGAGTTGGACTCAAACTCGTGGCGATGAAAATGATGTTGCCGACCACCGAGCAGATTGAGCAGCACTATACTTTGGACCCAAACTGGCGCCGCATAACGGGCGAAAAGCGCATTGAGTCAGCTCGCAAAAAAGGAGAGAAACCGCCGTCGGAAGATCCATTAGAAATCACGGCCGTAATTTTGCAAAATCTTAAAAAATACATGACGAGTGGCCCGGTGGTGGTTATGGTCTGGGAAGGGGCCCATGCGGCGGCGATTGTGCGGAAAATTGTTGGTGGCACAGAGCCACTTTCTACGGATGTCGGCACAATTCGCGGTGACTATGTTCTTGATTCTTACACAATGTCAGACACTGACGGCCGAGCGATCCGAAATCTTGTTCACGCTTCTGGCTCTCCCGCTGAAGCTGAGATGGAAATCAAGCACTGGTTTACAGAGAAAGAAATTTTGGACTATCGCCTCGTCCAAGAACAAATTATTTACGACGTCAACCTCGACGGCCTTCTTGAATAAAATCGCTAAGTTTCCTATAGAAAAAGTTTTATTTTTTTCGCACACTAATTACTTTTCTACACCAATCGTGTTCTAGTGTGATCGTTCTCTTGATTTTGAGGAAACTTCTTCTAGAATCAATGTAGGGTTACTTATTGATATAATCTAGATTAAATCAATATATAGGGAGCCTCACATCGTTGCTTACCGATGACGCTTACGCGACAGACGTTTGCAACTGCGGGCACCCACCTAGATAACCTCTAGGGTATATCAGGGTAACTCTTTCAAAACCCTCACCAATTTTGAGCTTTAGAACAGGCGAAATTCGCCAGAAATTCTAGAGACCAGGATTGGTGGGGGTTTTTGTTTTGTGTGCGCAACCGCCGGCGGTTTTTTTGAAGACTTTGAACGATTTCCCACCTGTCCCCATACGGCCGCGTCGGCTGATTTTTATTAGGTACACTTAAGAACAGTGGGCGTTTTTCGAAACTAATTTATCAAATTATTTACAAATTAATGAAGAAAATTTTAGGGTTGGCTATGGTTCTTGCTTTTGTTGTTGCGATCGGCGCTTTTGCAGAAAAAGCCAATGGGCAAGGTATGAGTTTGTGGGAGAGGCTCATGACTCCAAATAATGAACTCCGAGGTCTTAACCAAACCGCGGCGACGGTTAATGCTACTGCGGTGAAGACAACAGCTGGGGTTGATACTACATATAAAGCGATAGAATTAGATTATGTTGTTCCTGAACCTGAATTGGCACCGGCACCAGTAACAGGTGGTTGCGGTCAGACGATGACACCATTTGGAAAAATAAATGAGACGATCCGATGTGACGGAAGGAATTGGGTGGCTGCAAATAATTTGTTGAATAACGGTGTGAATGTTGGGGTTGGAACTAATCCGGACGCTCGAATGAAACTCAATATTAATGCGGGTACACTTACAGGAATTCTCGTAAGGTCTGCAGCTGCTTTGACAAGCGGACAAAGTTCAATCACCGGATCAAATACCAGTGATGGC
Source organism: uncultured Candidatus Saccharibacteria bacterium (assembly GCA_964390475.1). Taxonomy (GTDB): domain Bacteria; phylum Patescibacteriota; class Minisyncoccia; order Phycocordibacterales; family DATGWK01; genus JAHFLV01. Next base: position 10,665 of record CAYMIB010000007.1, read on the forward strand.
ATGGGTATTTTTGGTGTTAGTGATCATGGTATCGGGGTGCTTGGTCAAGGTGAAACAGGTGTTAAAGGTGAATCTTTTAGTGTGAATGGAAATGGCGTTATTGGTCGAGCTGAGGGAAATGCGGTCGTTGGTGTTCGGGGGCTAAGTGATAATGATAACGGGTATGGTGTAGTTGGTGAAAACACTGGCGGCGGTATTGGTGTTAAGGGCGTTAGCGATAGCGCCCAAGGTATAGGTGTGAACGGTACTGCAAACTCTGGCGTCGGTGTTAAAGGTACTGGGGGTGATAAAGGAGTGTACGGTGTCTCACTTAATTCTGGCAGCACCGGCGTGGCTGGTTTGGCAGATGGCGCAGGAGCCCGTGGTGTTTACGGTTCATCAAATGGTACAAATGGCACAGGCGTCATGGGTCAAAGTGATTCTCCAACAGGAGTCGGAGTGGTCGGTCTATCGACTTCTCCTGGTGGTAAGGGCATAAGAGGCGCGGCAGAAGGAATTAATAGTGTCGGGGTTGAAGGCATTGTTAGTTATTCAATTCCAAATTCTCCAAATCCGGCAATAGCTGTGAAAGCTGTGGTCAGCAATCCTAGCGATGGCAGTTGGGGTTTCTATCAAAGTGGAAGAAATGCAAGAAATCTTTTTGAGGGTGGTCTCATGGTTGGTGGTAGTTACACAGTAGGTTCAACCGCTCAACTTCAAGTTGATGGTGGTCTTCAGATTTTGGCATCACCAATGTACAATCAGCCTGTTTGCCAGGAAGTCGCTCGCGGCACCTTTTGGTTTGCTAAGCGCACCTCAGGGCTAGCTGATTCAGCTGAGGTCTGTGCAAAAAACGCCGACGGCACATACGCTTGGAAAAATCTCTTTTAGTAGTTTAAGTTAAAGGTTAGAAAGTGAAATCCAAAAACCGCCAGAGGGCGGTTTTTGGATGATGTAGCTTATTCTTATTTCAAACCAACCTTAGTCTTTACGAGGCGCATATCATCCTCAATGTTTTCAATTCGGCGCTCGTGACCACCAATGGAAATGTTTTCAATTCGGTCAAATCGGCGATCCATTTGTTCAAAGCGGGCGTCGACCTGCTCGAATCGCGCATCGACCTGCTCAAAACGCTCATCAATCCGATCAAATTTTTCAAAAACCAGATCAAAGTTATTTTTCGTCATTATTGCCAAATCATCGAGGTCTGATTTCGTAGCCATTTTTGTGCCCAGGTCCTCGACTTTTACGACTAGGACATCTATCTTTTTCTCCAAGGTGTTTAGGTTGGTCATATTTATGTTTAGTGATTATACTCCCGCTCATTTTTAATATGCAATGAATATTGGCAAATACAGCATAAATTTTTGCTTAAGAAAAGATAAAATCTAAAACAACCATTAGAATAAGCAGATTTTTGGCCGCGATATCTGTGATATTTGATATGATTAAGTGATGCAGAAATCTAATCTCTCATTTTGGGGTGGGGTAGGGATGGTAACAGGCTCGAATTTTAAGCTCGAAATTCCAGGTGCAAGCACGGATGGGAATGCAGGCACAGTGATGGTCGACTGTGGAATGTTTCAGGGTGGTGCGCAGGCCCATGAGAAAAACCGGGAAAAATTTCCGTACAATCCGTCGGACGTTGATGTACTTTTGGTTACCCATGCTCATATTGACCATATCGGTCGAATTCCGAAACTTGTTCGCGACGGTTTTGCGGGAAAAATTTTCTCAACACCTCAGACCAAAGCGATTGCGACTCTTATGTTCGAGGACACGGTCAAAATTTTAGCAGAAGAAGCTCGTCGGCACGGTGACGGTCAGCCATTGTACGACCAGCAGGATGCGTCGAAGGCACTTTCGATGTGGGAGACAAGGCCGTACCGTGAAGCGTTTGAAATTTTTCCTGAAGCGCCGGCTGACGTAAAGGTGACCGCCGAATTTCTTGATGCTGGCCATATACTTGGTTCAGCGATGGTTCGACTGACTCGAACCGTAGACGGCAAGACTCGAAATATTACTTTCTCCGGCGACGTTGGCAACTCCCCATCACCAATCGTCCGCGACGCTGAGCCGGTGACCGGTGCGAACTATCTCGTGCTCGACAGTACGTACGGCGACCGTAATCATGAAAGCAGGGAAGACACCGAGAAAAAATTTGCCCAGATCGTGAAGAGGGTGATCGCTCAAAAAGGCACGCTTTTGGTGCCAGTGTTCTCGCTCGAACGAGCCCATATTATTCTTTTTCAGTTAAATAACTTGGTTGAAAGTGGGGCAATTCAGCCGTTGCCGGTTTTTCTGGATTCGCCGCTCGCAATGCGACTCACACCGATTTACCAATCGTCACGCGAACTTTTTAATGAAACGGCTCAGAAACATTTTGCCAACGGTGACGACATTTTTTCTTTTTCAAAATTAAAAATTGTTCACAATAATGGTGAATCATCGGCGATTGAAAGGGTCGCTGGACCGAAAATTATCATTGCGGGCTCAGGCATGTCGGTCGGTGGGCGTATTCCAGCGCATGAGATTAATCTTTTGCCTGACCCAAATACCACACTTCTCATTACCGGCTACCAATCTTTCGGCACCCTCGGTCGAGCAATCGCTGATGGTCAGAAAGTGGTGACGATCACTGGTCAGCAAGTAGAAGTTCGAGCAAAAATCGAAAGTGTTCAGGGTTTCTCCGCCCACAAGGATTCCGAGGCGATGCTTGAGTTTGTCGACACAGCATCAGAGACACTCGAGAAAGTTTTTGTCGTTCATGGCGAACCAAAGAGTGCGCTTTTCTTGGTTCAGCGAATTCGAGATTATTTAGATGTAGAAGCAGTGGCGCCGGAGAGGGGGAAGGGGTATGAGATTGAGTTTTAGGTAATAAGTGTTATCCTTCCGTCAGATCAAACCACGTACCGGAGGTGCAAGATGACAATGTGTGTTCAGGGAAAGAAAGAGAAGAAAGCCCCAAAAAAGTTGAGCAAGAGGGCTCTGCTTCTGAGGAGGCGAGAGAGACAGTGGGCGGCATTTGCCGAGCTTCGTCGAGACATAGCGAGAGCTCGGCGCTAGCAAACAACAAAGTTCGATCAAAAAACCACCCGGCTGGGGTGGTTTTTCTTTTGATTTTGTTAATTTGAGTTTGGCGCGGCTGTTATTTCACACTCGCAACAATTCTCTTGAAAGTCTCCGGGCTCGCATGAGCAATTTCAGAAAGCATTTTGCGGTTCAAAACCTGACCTTTCTTTTTCATGGCGCCGATGAACTTGCTGTAGGTAGTGCCATTTTCGCGGAGAGCACTGTTCAAGCGAACGTTCCAGAGTCGGCGGAAGTCACCCTTTTTGTCTCGACGATGGGCGAAAGAGTAAGTACCAGCATGAGCGATTGCCTCGTATGCCTGGCGCTCTTTAGAGCCGCGACCATGTCGGTAGCCTTTTACTTGCTTGAGAACATTTCGTCTGGTTTTGAGGGCATTAACGCCTTTTTTTACTCGGGTCATGGTAGTTAATTTATTTTAAATTTAGATTTGGAAATTTCGCGGCCGCCGACTAAACGTTGATGAGGTAACGGCTCTTGTTTTTGTTGTTGATCACAAAAGCACCCAGACGGTTTTTGTTGAGCTGACTGCGGCCGGAAGCTTTGGCATTGAAATGATTCTTTCCAGGTTTGCGCCCCAAAATCTTCCCATTACGGGTGACTTTAAGTCTTTTTGCAAATGATTTATTTGTTTTCATGTTATTTCGTAGTTTCGGTTGGACTCGCGCTTGTTGCTCCGGCCTTCGGCGCTCGCTCGATGACGGTGGTGATGCCTTTCAAACTCTTTTTTGGTTCGTCGGCGACTTTGTAGTCTTCGGAAACCAATTTAAGAATTCGCCCCAGTCGCTCTTTGAGGAAGTTGAAGTCCATATACTTCGTTCGTCCCGGTAAGAAAAGGTCGATTTTTACTCGATGGCCTTCTCGGAGCCACTCAGACACCTTTTTAGCTTTGAGATCAAGGTCGTGCTCGCCGGTACCCACCTTTATCTGAACGTTCTTGGTTTCTACCGTATGAGCCCTGGTTTTAGCGAGCTTTTGCTTCTTATTAGCGTCGTACTGGAATTTACCATAATCCATGATTTTTGCAACCGGAGGGACGGCATTTGGGGAGATTTCTATGAGGTCTAGGCCCAATTCCTCGGCCTTTTTAAGGGCTTCAGAGAGGGTGATGAGACCATAGTTCTCGCCATTGTCGCCAATAACTCGAAGTTCCGTTGCTCGGATTTGATGGTTAATTCGTACGTTGGTAGCCAATGTGGCTAGAAATATAGCATATTGAGGCTGAAAAGCAAGGTTTCAATGGCGGTAAAAGAAAAAGCGCCAGACCGAGTGGTTGGCGCTTGTGGGCTACTTGGTTGATTTCACGACCTCTTTTCTTCGGTCATTGATTCCGCTAAGTAGGTGTAGTCAGAGTCTGGAGAGTCCATGATGTAAACGACAATGTCTTGATCAACAACCTTTTTTGGCATGCCAGCCCGGGTCATGAAGATTGTGGATTTCACAACCAAGCTGTCGAAGTAGATGGCAGTCCCAGGTTTTCCGTGTTGCTGGTGATGCTCCCCGAGTCTTTTGATGAGCGACCCGACCCTCATCTTGTCTTCCAGGAAACTGACCTCCGTAGACATTCCTTCGAGACGGTGACGAACAGCCAACTTTTTTACCAGGTTAAGCTGGTTTGGTCCGAGGCGAGTACTGATCGCTGAGTTTCTTTCGTTACCGACGATGGGCACGAATGACTGAAACTCTATTTTGCTCAGAACTTCGTCGATGAATTTCTTGCTGACTGGTTCGTGACTGAAACGCGTTTTGCTACTCAGGCCAACATGCTCTTCAACCCAAGGACATTCTTTGATGACCTTTTGATAATCTTCTAACCTCATGCACACCTCCTTTCCTTGGCGTTGGCGTCAAAGAACACAACATCTTCAAAGAGACTATCACAAAAACCGGCGAATTGGCAGAACCAAAATCTCGCGCAGTTTCTGGATCGGTGGACGTTTGAGCCAGTAGGCGAGGGTGATTTGCTCGGCGCTCCAAAGGTCGTCAATGAAATGTTTTTTAATTGATTGAACCAAAGCGCTGTCGGTGCTGACGACATTGGCTTCATAGTTGTAAATGAAGCTCAAACTGTCGAGGTTGAAACTACCGACGGTCGCCCATTCATCATCTATGACGATTGTTTTGCTGTGCAAAAAAGTTTTATTGTATTCGAAAATTTTAACTCCTGCCCTGAGCATTTTTTCATAATGCGAACGTGAGGCCCAGCCGACAAAAGGTTCTGGTTCGCGATGAGGCAGGAGAATTCGAACATCAACACCACGTCGAACGGCGAGTTTCAGAACTCTGGCCAAACGCCGGTCGGGTACGAAATACGGAGTGGTTATGTACGCGTATTTTTTAGCACTACGCAGAGCGTCGATGATGGCGTAGTAAAGGAATCGTTTGCGGAAATATGGGGAGTTGGTGATGAACTGAAAACCGCGGGCATAGCGTTTAGTTTTGGAAATTCTTGAGACCAAACGTTTGTCTTCAGCTCGAATCCACATTTCATTAAAAACAAAAAGCATTTCACCGACGATTTCGTTTTGCACTACAATGTTGGTGTCGCGCCAATCGCGCATGTCGTCGCGAAAACCAATACCACCGGTGATGCCAATTTTTTGGTCAACGACTAAAATTTTCCGATGATCGCGAAAAAAGAAAGAAAGAAAATTGTTAACTCGCCATGGGCTGATGACGTTTACAAATCTAATCTCGATTCCGTCTTCTCGCATCAGGCCGGGGAAGCGGGAAGTGTACAGGTTCCAACTCCCAACTGCGTCGCAGAGTACTCGGACTTTTACACCTGCTTTGGCCCGCTCACGCAAAACCTCTACCAGTCTTTGGCCAACAGTGTCGTCGTGAAAAATGAACTGCTCGAGATCAATGGTTGCTTTGGCCCCGGTACATAGTCGAAAAATAACCTCCCAGGCTTCGTGTCCAGATAGATAAAACTGCGGGTCTTTGTGGGGGTTTTCGGGGTTCATTTACGAGTTCTTTGTGTCCTTATCCTAACAAAAAAAACGCATGACCGGGGTCAGGCGCCTTTTTGGAGTGGCTATCAATAGCCACCATTAGCAGCAATCACACTTATCCTCGATCATCATCACCAAGCCGCCGATACCGACTAAGATTGGCCAAATAACATTGACGGAACCTTCGGCGAGTAAGCCTTGGTATTGAAGTAGAAAACAAATCGCAAAAAGAATGACCAAAATTGGGATTACTCCGTGATGATCATGCGAACAAACGTTTTTATTGCTCATTAAAATTTCTTTCTTTTACTATTAATCGACCTTATTGACCCTAATGATAGCACGCTAGTTTTGTGGACTGCGTAGTCTGTGTTGACTACGGGTTAACTACGGTCGGTCGCAGCATTTGCAGCTTTTTCCTTTGAGCTTCATCACACCGATCACGATGAAGATGGCACCGATAAGCAATGTCGTTCCCATGCCGTAAAACCATCCAAGGCTTTGAAGCACGAAAAGGGCACCGATAACAATCGTTCCAACTGGCACGATCATGTGATGCTTGCACTTGCACACGTTGCTACCTCCCATTCCGCCCGACATATTGCCACCTGAGTTTTGTTCGTTCATTTCTTCTTTGCGATTATTTATTAATAAATTACTAGTGAATTGTACCATTAAAGAAAAACCCCGCGTTTGCGGGGGGGGTGATGGCGGGGAAGGTGGCGGACTGATCCTCACTCGACTTCAATCGCTTGAGTCCATTCCTTGAACTCATCGGAGTGTGTGTATTCTTGCAGCGAAATTATGAGAATCGGGTCTTCGTTTGGATCGCGCGGAACCATTCTGATAATGGCTCGATCTTTGTCGCCAACGGTCCGGACCTCAACACCGATTATCATGTCTTTTTTACCGTTCGCAATTCGGAGACCATTTGTTCCAAACCCATAGTACTTATCGTCTAGGTGAAGCGCCATTTTGTTAATGGCTTCGCCGAGGCTTTTTTCTTTTGCTCGGTCGGTTTCCAGAGAAACTTCAACGTAGCTGAGGTTCTGTCTGGGTACCTGTTGGTCATAAACGACGAACGTCCTAACGACTGCTCCAGGGACTTTCTTTTCTGGGGCTATTGCTCTCCTATATTTTATCCATGATACGAATCCGAGGGCGAGCAATGAAGTCGCCCATACCCAAGTGAGGATGGTTGCCATCATTGCAGTCCCTTTCGTGCTGATTGTTCGATGAGTATCAACGTGCTTTCTTTCTAGACATTACGATGTTTTAGGTTGAAAGTCAAATGAAAGAAAAAACCGCCGCGTGTGAACGTGGCGGTTTGTGAGATCGTCTTTGTATGCCAAACAGCAGGTTGACATAAAATCTTTCCAGAGTTAAATTATAGTGGTCCTTGGTGAAGTATTGGTATCGCTAGTCGATATCGATCACAGACACTAATACAAATCCCTAAGTTGTATTTTATCTGCAAAACACCTCGCCAAGGGTGTTTATTAGTTTTTGGTATCTAGTCGGATATCGAAAATAGCTAGAAAATTATTATGTTAATAAAAAATCACCCTAACGCAGCAAAACTACTTTCCTCGCTGCGCAATACGGGTTATGACAGCTATGCTGCTGTTGAGGACATTATAGATAATTCTATCGACGCTGAAGCCCGAAGAATTAAAATTGGTATTAGTATTATTGGCAAAGAGCCACGTGTCACAATTGCCGATGATGGATCAGGAATGACAAAAGAAATTCTTGATGAAGCTCTAAAGCTAGGTTCGGAAACTGAAAAAGACGAAATGTCTGATCTCGGGAAATATGGTATGGGTCTTTGTACCGCCTCAATCTCAATGGCGAAAAGACTTAAAGTTATTACCCGAAAAGCCGGTGGAGAATACCTATCAAGCGTTCAGGATCTCGATGAGGTTGTGAAGGCAAACGACTTCATTAAGGAGTTGCAAGAGGCAGATAAAGAAGACGTTGCCCTGTTCAAAGAGCTAGTAGAAAGTGAACATGGAACCCTTGTTATCTTGAGTAAGATTGATCGGTTGTCGAACACAAACACTTCTATTTTTGCGACAACTCTATCGAAGGAGATCGGACGTATTTATAGAAAATTTATTGAAGCGGGCATTGAATTCAGAGTAAACGATAAGAAGGTCGAGGCGATAGACCCCCTCATGCCAGATCTTAAGGGTACTCAAGTCTACTCTGATGAAGAATACGAAGTTCCGTCACATAAAGGAAAAGAGAAGGTCAACGTAAAAGTTGTCTTCCTTCCAAACGTGAATGAGCAACTTGAAAAGGAATATAAAATGAATATATCCTCTCAAGGCTTCTATGTTCTTAGAAACAATCGTGAGATAGCAAATGGCATTACTCTCGATGTGTTCAAAAAGCACAACGATTTTAACCGCTTACGTATTGAGTTTTCTTTCGCTTCTAACCTCGATAACGAAATGGGCGTTCGCTTCACTAAAGATGGTGTTTCGCCAAATCAGGCTATTAGCGATTTCCTCAAGCAAGAAATTGGTGGCCAGATAGCCTCAATAAGAAAAATTGTTCAGGCAGGTCAAAAAGCCGACATGGGTAAGGAGATAAGTCACGATGAATCTGCTGCTGTAATTGCAAAGAAATCAAAACTGCTTATTACGCCAGACGCAATAATTGAACGTCGATCACCGAAGGTCAATAAATGGGAAAGAAAAGAAAAACCCGAAAGTGACGAAACTCGTGATCGCATACCAAGGGAGACAAAGGTATCTTCTAGCGGATTAGGAGCAAGGTTTGAAACCCTATCTATGGGTCGAGAAGGCGCGCTTTACGATTGTTATCAAGAAGGTAAGGTTGTCGTTATTCAGTGGAATGTGGACCATCCTTTCTATGAAAGAATAATCTTGATGAATAAGGACCGCAAAGACATAACGGCCGGTATAGACTATCTGATTTATGCTCTAGCGTCTGCTGAACTCAAGACTGTGAATGATGACAACACTGAATTGATTAGTACGATCAAATCAATCATGTCTTCAAACCTTAGAGCCTTGTTGTCTTAAAAAATTGATTTAACTTAAAACAAAACCACCTCATACGAGGTGGTTTTGTTTTATTGTGGCGCCGCTGAGTACAGCGGCATCCTACAAAAATATAGTCGCTACGCTCCTTATTTTTGTGGAGATGGGCGGAATCGAACCGCCGTGCAAAAAATAACAAATAGTGAGTCTACAACGCGTAGGGAATTTTGAAGTTTAGATTCGCTGACTTAAAAATTCACAAAACATCAACGAATCGATTCTCTGTGTTTCGAGTTCCGGTCGAGAAGGGCCGGGCTCTGAGCTTGAGGTTTATA
>CAYMIB010000007.1:20133-28576 GCA_964390475.1 uncultured Candidatus Saccharibacteria bacterium
CTCTGTGTTTCGAGTTCCGGTCGAGAAGGGCCGGGCTCTGAGCTTGAGGTTTATATCATTACTTACACGTACCAAGCTTCGGCGTAAGTAACGTCCCTTAGGCTATTGCGTAAGAGAAAGCGAAATCCTTTGCACCAAAAAATGGTGAAACGATTGCTTTTGCAACTGAATTTTTTGCAGTTGTGATTCCGGAAGTTTTAGGAGATCCCGGAGCTCCGCGTCGCACAAAAGTTTGTTATTTCCTGTCTAGGCCGATCATCCCCCCGGTGGTGTTTTGGACAGAACTTACATACATTGTTTTGAGAAATGGGTGGCGAGCACGACGGTGCGAGCTTAACAAAAAGTCAGCAGACTTTTTGTGCACATTTCGAAGAATAATGTATGTAAGTTCTGCCAACACCTCACTGGGTGAATGGCCGACTGGAATTATGTCAAAGAACTTTACCGATCGCGGAACTCGCGGCGGGTTTCTCGGTCAGTTTCGCGTTTTTTAATATTCTCGCGCTTGTCGAATTTCTTTTTACTCTGAGCGAGGCCGATTTTTACCTTGATCTTTCGGCCCATACTATACACTGAAATTGGCACTACTGTCAACTTTGAGCCGACGAGCGACCTGATCTCGGTCTTCGTCAACAGGAGACGGCGTTCCCGGCGAGGATCATACTCTTTTGGTGTGTTGTTTTGCTGGAAGGGCGGAATCTGCATATTGAGCACAAATGCTTCGCCGCCACGGACGGTGACGTAAGAACCATCGAGCGAACCCTGACCTTTGCGAAGCGCTTTGACCTCAAAACCAAAAAGCTCAACACCAGCCACTATCGTGTCGGTGATTTCATAATTAAAGCCAGCTTTTTTGTTGAAAATCAGGTCGGACATGCGATTACTATATCATCAAGACCACATCAGAGCCGCAAGGGGCCGCAATTTTCCTTTTGACTGAAAATCGACTAGTATTGGGTTCATATGAGTCCAAAACCTGAAAAAAAGAAGAAAATTAAAGTCGTTCTGAACAAAGTTGGCGGGGGCTTGGGTGGTGGTTTGCGTGGCGATCCGAAAAATCGTTTCTGGATGAACATTCTGACGTCATTTTTGGTTTTTGCCGCGATTATTTTTCTCTACTCGACTATAACCGGCGGGTCTAAGCCGGCCGACCAAATTCCACTTTCGGAGCTCGCTGCTGACATTGTTGCGGCGAAAGTTGAAAAAATAACTGTTGAAAGCGACAGTTTGCAGATCACTTACAAAGATAAAACCGAGAAAACTTCTAAAAAAGAAGAAGGTGAGGCACTTACACAGACTTTGGCCAACTATGGCCTGACGCCGAAGCAACTTTCTGAAGTCATTATTGATGTCAAAAGCGAAAGTAGTTTTGGTTTCTGGCTCATTAACCTCGCGCCAATTTTGATTCCGGTTTTGTTCATTATTTTCTTTTTATGGTTCATGACTCGGCAGGTGAAGGGTGCTGGCATGCAAGCGTTTTCTTTCGGTCAGTCAAAAGCCCGGATGATTTCGCCTGATGATAAAAAGCAACGAGTGACTTTCAAAGATGTCGCTGGAGTGAAAGAAGCAAAACAAGAACTTGCGGAGATCGTCGACTTTTTGAAGAATCCGAAAAAGTTTTTTGAAATTGGCGCGCGAATTCCAAAAGGTGTGCTTTTGATGGGTGCGCCTGGTACCGGAAAAACTCTGCTCGCTCGGGCGGTAGCAGGGGAGGCTGCTGTTTCTTTCTTCTCCATTTCCGGTTCGGAGTTCGTCGAAATGTTTGTCGGTGTTGGCGCGTCACGTGTCCGCGATCTTTTCAAGCTCGCTAAACAAGCTGCGCCAGCCATTATTTTTATCGATGAAATCGACGCGGTCGGCCGGGTTCGAGGCGTTGGTGCTGGTGGTGGAAATGACGAACGAGAACAAACCCTTAACCAGATTCTTGTCGAAATGGACGGTTTCGAGCCAACTGAAAAAGTGATTGTTATGGCGGCGACCAATCGTCCTGATGTTCTCGATCCCGCTTTGCTCCGCCCCGGCCGTTTTGACCGTCGTGTCGTTCTCGACCTTCCGGACCGTGGTGACCGCGAAGAAATTCTCAAAGTTCATTCTAAAGAAAAGCCTTTTGCTGAAGATGTAAACTTGAGCGTCATTGCTGAACGTACTCCAGGTTTTTCTGGTGCCGATCTTTACTCATTAATGAACGAAGGCGCAATTTTGGCTGCTCGCGAAGACCGCACAACCGTCGCTCAGTACGACCTCATTCGCTCTATTGAAAAAGTCATGCTTGGTCCGGAACGCAAAAGTCATATTTTGTCTAAAAAAGAAAAAGAAATTACCGCGTATCACGAAGCTGGTCATGCTTTGGTTGCTTCGGTTCTCGACTATGCAGACCCGGTACACAAGGTTTCTATCATTTCACGAGGCCGGGCCGCAGGTTACACGCTCAAACTTCCAATCGAAGATCGCAAGCTTCAGTCAAAGAAAGAATTTTTGGACGACATTGCAGTTTCACTCGGCGGCTACGTCGTCGAACAAATGATTTTCAATGATCTCACCACTGGCTCGTCAAATGATCTTCAGGTTGCAACTGCTTTAGCTCGCGACATGGTCACTCGTTATGGTATGTCAGAAAAGATTGGTCCGATGGCGCTCGAAAGTCAGCGTGGTCGCACGATGTTCGGGCAGGGAATCGAAGGTCGCGAATATTCTGAAAAAATCAGCGCCGACATCGATGCCGAAGTTTCAAAAATAATGAACGATGCGTTCAAAATCGCGACGGAGATCAACATCAACCATCGCAAAACCCTCGACATGATTGCCGCCCAACTCATTGAAGTCGAAACCATCGAACGCGACGAGTTCGAAAAAATCCTCGTTGCCAACGGCATCGTTCCGAAAAAGAAGAAAGATATCGAGCATGCGGGGTAGGCGGACAGCGCGATAACTATTGCAAATGTCGCTTGACTTTTGTAAAAATTTTGCTAGACTTCTGAGCACAATGGCCATTAGGCCTCCGAGATTCCCCGCCGTACGGCGGGGTTTCGTTTTATAAGCGCTATTTAGTCAGAATATCTACAATGTGCTGCTGTATCTCCAGGAACTGTTTCCCCGGAGATTCTTTTAATGAGTCTACGAAATCTTTTTGCGCTTATTAATTTAAGTTGTGAGAGTAAAATAGTGTAGGAAATATCATTATCAACTATAGAATAGTAATATCGCCCAAGCTTGTTCTTGGAACTAATTGGCAAAACCCAACATATTTTATGATTGAACTTTTTTAATACGAGAATTGGCCTTTCAAACAAGCTATTCTTTCCGTCCTGTTCCTCTCCTACATTTAAACCAATTGAACACCACCAGATTTGTCCCTCTTGGAAATCTAGGGAATGTTTTATACCCTCGATATTCTTTTTCCGATTATTCCACCCGTTAAAATCTTTCATCATGGAAAACTAACACCTCAAACCCCAAGAAAAGCTTAATTTGTTTCAAGCGGGCCTCCGGGTAGTAGGTGTTGACATAATTACTAGGATGTGTATAATGTTCGCAGGTTCAGCTTCGGTGATGTAAAGAGGCTGACGGATTCTGGCGGAACGTGACCTTCTCATGTTGTTTCATTCTAGGCGATATCGTCTGGTAATGAGTTGAGAACTGGAGCGTGTCGTGCGTGGCCGACATAAGTTAAGAGACCACCCAAGTCACCGGGTGGTCTTTAATTTTTATATGGGAAAACTCGGATCTCGAAAATGTGGGCGTGCTTGGAATCGAACCAAGGACCATTCGTGTATAAGACGAACGCTCTACCAACTGAGCTACACGCCCAAAACATAACTTAACTACCAAAACAGCTACACGCCCAAAACATAACTTAACTACCAAAACAGCTACACGCCCTTAATTTAACTTAACTACCAAAACAGCTACACGCCCAACTAAACAACCTCGTGCTTTCGAATGATAACAGAAGCTCTACTCAAAATGAATCTCCTCACTTGATCTACTGACGCGGGCTTTGAGTAGGGGATATTTGCTTAGGTCGGGCGAAATTTTTAGCGTAAAACCTGCTTCCCGTCTGGCTGCCTCGACCATCTTTATGTTTTTAATGCCCTCCATCGCAACGTCCGAGATGCCCCACTGTCGGCGTCCGTATAGTTCGCCGGCACCGCGTTGGGCGAGATCAAACTCGGCGAGTTCAAAACCGTTTTTGGCCGAGACTAGGGCTTTGAGCCGCTCGATGCCTTTGCCGGTCTTGCTGTCGGTGAATACAAAACAATACGCTTGATGATTGCTACGCAACACGCGTCCGCGAAGCTGATGAAGCTGGGCAAGACCAAAACGCTCGGCGCCTTCGATAATAATGACGGTGGCATTCGGCACGTTGACGCCGACCTCAACGACCGACGTTGCGACCAGCACGTCAATCTTGCCAGCTTTGAAATCGAGCATCACGCGATCCTTTGCGTCAGGTCGCATTTTACTGTGGAGAATTCCGACCTTGTGATCTGGAAAAATATCGCGTTGGAGACGCGCAGCTTCTTCGGTCACGGACTTCGTGTTGAGCGCCATTTCTTTGTCAGGATCTGGTTCGTTGATGCGCGGACAAATGACATATGCTTGGCGGCCAGCGGCGAGCTCAGAATGAATTTTTTCGTACACGTTTGCACGCGCATTGGGTAAAACAATTTCGGTAATAATCGGCTTACGGCCAGCTGGCATTTGGTCGATCAAAGTCAGATCAAGGTCGCCGTAAATCGTGAGGGTAAGCGTGCGGGGAATTGGGGTCGCGGTCATCGAAAGCAAATGCGGAGTGATATCGTCCTTACGGCGGAGCTTCTGACGCTGAGCGGTGCCGAAGCGATGTTGTTCGTCGATAATAATGTAAGCAAGATTTTTGAACTTCACGGTTTTCTGAATGAGCGAATGGGTACCAATCAAAATCGGAATCTCGCCGTTCTCAACCCATTTCAAAAGTTGCGAGCGAGAAATATCTGTCCATCCTTTAGGATTTATTTTTGACGGAAACTTTTTACAGCCACTGCTCGTAATAAGGCCAACACTAATATTTAAATAGGAAAAATACTGAATGAATGATTCGAAATGTTGGGTAGCAAGGATTTCAGTCGGCGCCATGTAGGCAGTTTGTAAATTTCCAAACGACTGGTTTGGCGGGCGAGTGGTGGTGACAGCGTAAACTGTTGCGGCAGCCACAGCCGTTTTGCCTGAGCCGACGTCGCCTTCAAGCAAACGCGACATCGCATGGCCGGTTTTCATGTCGGTCAAAATGTCGTCGATTGCCCGCGTTTGAGCTTCGGTTGGTGCAAAAGGGAATCGCTTCATGAACGAATCCATTTCGGTTTCGGTTTTGAAAACCTTGAACGCCGCGCGTCGGGCCGACTCGAGTCGCTCCTTTTGCTTCTGTAGTTGAATGATAAAAATTTCTTCAAAAGCAAAACGTTTGCGAGCAGAAATTCCATCGTTTTCATTTTGCGGCGTGTGCATCCAGACGAGCGCAGTCGAAAGCGACGGCAAACTGTATTGCTTTAAAATCGTGTCCGGGATCGGATCGGGGATTCGCTCGTGCAGTCCCATGGAAAAAATTCTCTGCACTGCGTGATGAAACCAGCGCGAAGTGACACCACGACTTTCCGGGTACACTGGCAAACCAAAATTTGTCACTGAGCCATTAAATAATGAATGGCTGACCTCGCCGCCAGTGATTTTTCCAGCCGGTTTGATTTCTGGGTTGGAAAGATAGAGGGGGCCGGGCGTGTTAATTTCGCCGCCCTTTTTTGCTCGTTTCTGGCTGACTTTTCCGCGTACTTCAACAAGCGCACCTTCGCCAATCATTTTTGCAATGTAGGCCTGATTGAACCAGACAATATTTATCGAACCCGAGTCATCGGTTAGAGTTCCTTCACCCATGGGAATTTTGCGCACCCAGGCTTTGCGGGTTTTGAGACCATGAATGCGTCCGTAAATCGTCACGGTTTCGCCAGCTGAAATGTCAGCGATGCGTTTGATTTCGGTTTCGGTGTCGTAGCGGGCAGGGAAGTGATAGACGAGATCAAAAACTGTTTCGAGTCCGAGTTTTTTGAGTGCTCGAACCTGAGTCGGCGCAAGTCGGAAATGTTTGGCGATTGGGTCGGTGGGGTTCATGCGGTCATCTTAACAGATGGTAAGATTGAGCCAATAAGTGTATGAATTCCGAATCAAATAAGAATCAAGAAAAAATTAACATCCTGAAGCGAGAGGGGTTTACTCATGTATATGAATGGACCGATGCACCAGGTACGGAGTATCCGGAGCATGCTCATAAGGGCAAAGTTAGCTTCTTTATAACAGAAGGCGAGATCAGTATGAATTTCAGCGGTCAAGAAACTGTTGTTAGTGCCGGTGACCGTTTTGATGTCCCAGTTGGTGGCATGCATTCAGCAAAGGTTGGACCAGCTGGCTGTATATTTGTTGTCGGCGAAGAAATCGAAGGCGATTCATAAAAAACTCCTAGTGTGATATTCTGTGCCGATTGGAGACGTGGCTGAGTGGTCGAAAGCACCTCACTGCTAACGAGGCAGGGTTTAAAAGCCCTCGACGGTTCGAATCCGTCCGTCTCCGCAAAAATAAGGAACGAAGTGACTATATTTTGCGGTCATCTACGATGATCTTCGAGATGCCGAGTACTCTCGGCGCCGCCACATGTTTTAGTTGCTGCTGTACAAGGAAAAAGTTTCATGTTAAAGTTCTTAGGTAACCAAGTCGTTGTGACCTGGTAGAACTCGTTCTTTGAAAGGAGAACTGAACGTTGGAAAATGTTAGTGCTGGTGTTCTTGGCGTCGATATCGGCGGTGTCATTATTGATGGAGGGAAAAACGACGGAACCGATACCTCGTTCTTTTCAGACAACTACCTGCGGACTACGGCCGTGCCTGGCGTCTTTGACGCTTTGCGTGAGCTGGCGGAGAAGCGATTCGGCGACAAGATTTTCCTTGTCTCGAAGTGTGGTCAGAAAGTGCAGAACAAAACCCTGCACTGGCTCGATCATCATCGCTTCTACGAGATCACCGGGATTCGCCCGAGCAATGTGTGGTTCTGTCGCGAACGGCGCGATAAAGCTGGCATCTGCAAGCATCTCGGTGTCACTCACTTCGTTGATGATCGTTTGGAAGTCTTAAGCTATCTCGCCTCGGTGAGTACGCTCTACCTCTTCCAGCCGGATCCTCAAGAAGTTGAGAAGTTTGCGAGCGTGCTCAGTCGCGTTCGGCAGGTACAATCTTGGGAAGAAATCCTGAAAATGGAACTTCCTGGGAACTAATGACGGGCTACATTCGAATAGGGTGTTAGGCCCGTTTTTTTAATTGCTATAATTTATTTTTGTAATACTATGTTGATGGAATCTGTCTAAAAAGTTCCGGTAATATGTCGGACGCTTGGCTTGTTGCCGAGTTCTATGGACAGTAAGGAGTTTCTCATGAAGCGTTTTCAGGTTACAAATATGGTCTGGTCGCTGGATCGGTTTGGTCTCCGGGAAGAGATTCATACTCGTATCTTTCACCAGGGGCCGGACGGTCTCGGTAACGGCGGAGAACCAAACACCGTCAGAATCGATGCACTCTCGGCGTATTCAAAGTACGGAGGTCTTGGAAGAATCCATCTGCGTTTCAGAACTCTCACCAGTGCTGTTGAAAGCCAAATGGACGACATACGCGAGGACATTAACAGGCACTTCAGAAATGGGGAGGTGCGCTTGGCGTGTGGTTGTCAGAACATCGTCGCTTTGCGAGAACAAAACCAAATTGCGGAGCGCATATGTATCCAACTCGCATTGATGAATAGACACCAGTTCTGCGATGCAGTGATCAAGGTTCTCAAGGAATTGTTTCGTTTTCTTGGGGTCCAGGATGACGGTGGATTCCTGCTCGGCAGATTCGAGTTGCATCAGACGACGATGTGTCTAGTAGGAAAAGATTGGGTCTTGTACGCGGACTTTCTCAAGGCCAAGCACGGGCTTAGTTCTGAGCGTGTTCGTGCATGACATGTGTGTAGCAAAAAAATTGACCGGTGGCCATAGGGCTGTCGGTTTTCTTTTACAACCCCTTTGGATCCATTTTTATTATCCGATCATCTGCGTCAACAGGATTTCCGCGGCCATCACGGTTGCTGGTAGTGAGGTATAGCATATTGTCCGGACCAAGCCGAACAGTTCGGATGCGGCCGTAGGTTTCGTGGAAGTGAGTTTTTAATTCTTTTACTTTTGTTCCGTCGAGTACTGCCTCATACAATGCTTCGCCTTTGAGCCCACCAAAAAATAAACTCTTTTTGCCGCTTGAGCCTTCATAGAAAACCGCGCTCGCCGGCGCCCAGGTGGATTTTTCTCCAGAATGTAAGGCGGGCACTTCCATTCCGGTTTTGGTTTTGTCGCCCTCGATATCCGGCCAGCCGTAATTTTTGCCTTTTTGAATTA
>CAYMIB010000008.1:0-28347 GCA_964390475.1 uncultured Candidatus Saccharibacteria bacterium
TCGCCGCTATTTACCTTGATTCCAAGGTATTTTGGATTTGAATCCCGACCGTTTTTTGTTGAGCCACCGGCTTTTTTGGTTGCCATACTTGTCTATTATTCTTTATAAACGCTATCGCGTCTGTTATAATTTGTCCGATGAGTATACTTGACTGGGCAAAAAAGATCAATACTCGAGTCTTGGTAGGGGTAATTCTATTTCTTGGACTTAGTTTGGGGTTGGGGTTGGTCAAAATTTCCGCTTTTTCAGCCCAAAAAGAGCCAGTTCGTATTTCTTATGACAATGTCGTCATTGCCGCCAGCGTCGCTGGTGCCGTCCAATTAGATTCTCCAGAATCCGCAGGTGAACAGGGGGCAATGCCAGCCGGTGCCACCTTGGTCGCCTCAAAATCTGGAACCAAATACCATTTGTTGGACTGTCCCGGCGCCAAAACCATCGCCGAGAAAAATAAAATCTACTTCAAGTCGATCGCTGAAGCCGTTGCCGCGGGCTACACTCCGGCCGCTAATTGTAAGGCTTTAAATAAGCCTGCGTCCGACAGGTGATATGGTAAAGAAAATGAGAAAACAAGCGGCAATAATTCTGGCTCATTCTGTCGGTGGAGTTTTTATTGTGGCGGGGATTGGAGCTGGTTTTGTGCCACTTGTACCCGGTTTCGTCCTGATTATTGTCGGTCTTTACATTATCTCCCTTCGATCTGCCTGGCTTCGAGAGAAAATTGTCTGGGCCCGCGGCCGACATCCAAAGTTCGACCGAGTTATGACCGCTTTTGAGCTTAGGAAGGCAAAAATTTTTCGTAAGAAACCAGTTCAGGTATAATTCTTTCATGATCGTTCTAGACGTCGAAACTACTGGCACAAACCCTGATGTGCATTCAATTGTTAGTATTGGGGCAGTTGATTTTAATAATCCAACCGAGCAATTTTACAAGGAGTGTCGTATCTGGGACGGAGCTCGTGTTGAGCAGGAAGCGCTTGCTGTAAACGGATATTCTGAGGCTGATATAAAGGATCCAGCTAAATTAAGTGAAAGGGAGGCTGTAGAAAGCTTTTTTGTTTGGCTTGAAGGCAAGGAAAACATAACAATTGCCGGGCATAATCCGCTTTTTGATATTGGTTTCATTCAGGCGGCTTCCGCTAGGAACCAGATAGACTTTCCGCTTGCTCAACGCTCGATTGACCAGCACACCTTGGCTTTTGCTCATATGACTGCGAGAGGGATCACTCCACCGACCAGAAACCGAAAAAGCGACTTAAACTCTGACAAAGTCATGGAATACGTGGGTATTCCGACCGAACCAAAGCCACATAAAGCTATAAATGGGGCAATTTGGGAGGCTGAAGCTATATCCAGACTCCTTCTTGACCGAAATCTATTGCCTCAGTTCTCTTCTTATCCAATTCCTTGGTTAAAAGGGGGGAGTCTTTGAATAAAAAGTTAGGTTTTTTAGCAATTTTTAAATAAATTTTCACGCAAATTTCCCGAAAATTGCCTTATTCTAGGCCGTTTTTTGGCGACTTTTTATACAATGCAAAAACGATTTTGTCATTGACAAGGGGAGGGGAGTGTGCTAATATATTGAAGTCTCAGTTGATTTCAACTGAGTTTTTGTTTTTAGGGCTAATTAATCAAAAACTATGATAAATCTTGCTGCAGTAGGTCTCTATATGTTGCTTACCGGTATTTCCGGCAACCCAGACGCTATTCCAGCACCTAAGGTTGCCGATTCAGTCCCGATCATCGTGATCTCTGAAAATCGAAAAGAAGAATCAACCGAAGAAACCGATGTTAACGTTGAAGCTTACGTTCGTGACTACTTCAAGGATATTCCAATTCTTGCTGAGGTTGCTCGCTGTGAGTCTCACTTTACTCAGTTTACAAAGAGCGGTCAGGTGCTTCGTGGTCGTGCGGTCGCCGAAGACGTCGGTGTCATGCAGATTAACGAAACTTACCATTTGGCTGAATCTAAGAAACTTGGTATCAACATCTATACTTTGGACGGTAACCTCGCTTATGCCCGACATCTTTATGAAAGTAAGGATGAAGGTGGTAAGGGTCTAGGTAGTCGACCTTGGTTAGCTTCTTCTAAGTGTTGGTCTAAGTTCGACAAGCTCGCCCTAAAGTAATCGCCACGTTGGCGACCTAGGTGAGCCAACAAAAGCGGTAAGCAAAAACCATTGATCTCAATTAAACAAAAGAGTCGCTCAGAAATGGGCGGCTTTTTTGTTGTCTCCAAGAACTCTCGTGCGTTACCTTGATTCTATTCACAAACCACAATAAGAGAATAGGGTCGCGTGGTATTATTAAAAAGCGATTTATATTTAATAATCACCATGAACAATCAAAAATTTGTTTGGCTCTCTTTGGGTGTTGTAGTTTTTGTTATGTTTGTTGCCACCATTACTCCGAACAAGTCCAATACTACATTTGGGAATAGTTTTTTGGCTCAAACTAAGACTTATAATTCAACCGTTATTCCCGACACCGCTTCTGTTAATCCTGTTGATCTATATCCTATTTCAACGCACGATGAATCTACTAACTCTCACGATACGGAATCTAATATTCATGCTGCTGATACAGCCACGCACAAGATTAGTTCGGCAGTTCATACTGCTAGTTCAAACAACCATTCAGGCAACACTATAATCCATAACACTTATTCAATTACCCATTCGGGTAATACCGTAAACCACAGTATTGCTTCAAATAGGCATGATGCTTTTTCCATTACACACCGTACATCTTCAATTCATCATAGTCGAGACACCTTATTGAGTGCCCCACCTCTCAAAGCAAATAGTTCAGATGAAGTCAACACAAGTTCTGCGAGCCCAACGCCAACACCAACACCAACGCCAGTTCCGCCAACCTCAACACACGATGAATCTTCAAGGGCACACGACACATCGTCAAATACTCATTACGCAGACTCAAGCGGTCATAACACGGACTCAAATAATCATTATGTCGGTACAGGAAGTCACTCATCTATCTCCGGGTTGCATCAGAGTAACTCGCAACTACACGAAGTTAGCTCCTATAGCCATCAGACCGGTACAGATAGTCATAGGATTAACTCGGAGATCCACTATGTTGGTACGAATGAACACTATGGCAATTCATATCTTCATTCTGTTGGTTCCAAAATTTCTGAGCCAAGCTTGATACCTAACATAGCTGCAATCACAACTTTTTTAAATCGAGATCTATCACAAGGATTTTCAGGACCTGACGTTATAGAGCTTCAGAAAATCTTGATAGAAGAGGGTGTGTTCTCGGATGAAGCAACAGGATTTTTTGGACCAAAGACCGATACTGCTGTTCGAATATTCCAGGCCAAATACAACATTAGCCCAGTGTCTGGCTATGTTGGACCAAAGACTAGAAGTCTTTTGAATACCAGTTTGGATCAGAGGAAGCCCTTGTGAATTTCAATATGAATAAAAAAAGTATTTGTGCGGTCACGATCGCTGCACTTGTTTTGGTTGGAGCACTTTCTCCTTTCATATTAAGGAAACTTAGTCCAATTGAATTCAACCAATTCCTAATTCAAAGATTGAAAGTAAGTTACGGCACGGCCTCGTTTGAGGAAATAGGGGATTCAATCAGGTCTTCCTATTTCCAAGGTCTTAATGTTGTCCTGAGAAAGGTGAGCAATAATTTTATTGATAAACCAGACTACGAAAAACCCGATGATTTTTTTGAATATGTTTTTTCGTGGTTGCCAAGTTACGTAATTGTTTTTCCAACAGAAAAATTTTATTACTACTCCTTTCATCTTGATGGCTTTAGAGAGGTGGCGGGCAATATAAGATTGGCCGATCTTTATAAGGGCGAGTTTAACATCGCATATTTTCCTGTTGATAAAAGCGACACCTTTAAGAGCCTGAAATTTAAAGACGGGGAAGGGGTAGAGATTGAAAAGATTACCGATAGACTATACGACGTCACATTTAAAGAAAAGACAGTAAGGTTTAAATTCCCAGAGTACGCCCATTTGCCATCACCAATTACTTTACTTTCGGAGGAAAAATTTATCGGAAGACTTTTTGATGAATCGGGAACTGGTCTGCTTATCATATACAACACCAAAACAAATGCTTTTTATGAGGTTCTGGACGAAGAAAGGGGAGTGAATGATGAGTTCGAGCCAATTTCAGATGGTTTTATTGTAGGGAAGAGGACAGATTTTATCTACTTTAATGATGAGAAATATAATAGAAAAATAATTGTTGCTGTAAGTGATTCCAACTCTAAGGCAAATAACTATTTGGATGGACCCGGGGACCAGGTGCCAATAGATATAAATTTCAAGGAAGATTTATCTCGGGCATATCCAAGTGTTCTTTCTGGCGACGGAACGGATGACTATGGGGTTTGGCTAAACAAACCAGAGTGGCAAAGATTTATTACTGGGCCATTTGGGTTCTACAATGTTCCAAGCGAATTTGTTGAAGAAAGAAAAAATTGTCTTTCTAACCAGTCCGACAGATCTGTTTTTTGGACCTGTTTAACGAGGGAGTGGTGGAATACGCCAGAGTGGCGAAAGCAGACCATTGAGAGGCTCATCAAGGAAGGGAAAAGTGATATTGTGGAAAGGTTAGAGATTTAAAAGTAACTATATTTTATGAACAAAAAACAAGATTTTGTATGGCTTTCTATCGGTGTTCTGTTCTTAGTTGTTTTGGTGTCGGCGGTTATTCCTTCAAAAACAAATACAGAAAAAACTTCTTGGCTCTAACTAAAAATTCTACTAATCTAACCCCAATAATTCCTTATCCTATTACAACCCATCAACTTGATACCAACTATCATTTCAATGAGTCGGACATTCACGACACACATTCGGCTCCTCATGGCGAAGAATCATCGGGTCATATTTTAAGCTCGTATGATCACAAAGAGCCAAGTGATGCTCATGGATGGGAATCTTTGGAGCACACTCTTGGTTCTAATAAGCATGATCGATTTTCAAATTCTCATTTTCAAAGTACTGATAACCATTTTTACGACAGCTCTATGCATTTTCCGCCATCACTTAGTCACGAGGTTAATTCAGAATGGAGGATTCCAGATGATTTTCAACCATAACAAGCACAAGATTTAAATGAAAATCCCAACTAAAGTTCCCGATCTCGGCTTCTACTATCACTACAAACACGACCCCTCCGGTCCTTTCAACAACTACGCCTACGAAGTTGTCGGTGTTGGAGTTCACACAGAAGATGATTGCCGGCCGGAAGATGCCAACATGGTTGTATATCGACCTTTGTATGAGACTTCGGAAGTCTATCGATCTGGAAAATTACTATATCTCCGCCCGCTCGATATGTGGATGGGGGAGGTGACTAAAGAGAATAAAACCTTTCCCCGCTTTCAAAAAATAACTGAACAAAAAATTATTTCGGAATTAGAGTTGTTGCGAGAAAAAATGTACGGGAAATAAATAGGGAATGGAATCGTGCGAGTTGAAACATTTGTGGTCTGATGTTTTGACCCGTTTGAGTCCAGGGGGAAGCACCTGTGGATAAGATATGAACGTCGCACAATATATCTTTTGCGACACATACCTATATAGCAAAGCCGGCAAAAGTCCAAACCACTTCCCCGACCCATTTTCTTAAAATAAGACTACTTTGATTCAGAAATTATTTTCTTAACGTCTACAATTAGTTTTTTCGCCTCCAGTTCTCTTCCGCCGCCAGTTATTCTTAATAATGGTTCTGTATTGGATTTTCTGATATTTAACCATTCGTTTTTGCCTACAACCGTAATTCCATCAAGTTTTCTAATATTGTGCGTTTCCTTGAATTTCTTTGAAAGATCTGCCTCAATTGAGGCCCAAGGCAAGTCGTTTGTGACTATAAGTTCATCTAAAATGAGTTTTGGATGGTTTATCTGACTAATTTGATTGTCGGTGGACCTAGATAGTGCCTCAATGACCTTTAAGGCGGCAACAATGCCAGAGTCTGAATTAAAAAAGTCTTTGAAATAATAATGACCCGATAATTCAATTCCAAGTTGAGCGTTATGTTCTCTTATTTTTTCCTTTATAAAATATGAACCTACTTTTGATTGTATTAGCAGATCTGAAGATATTAATTTCATCTGATTTAGACAGTTGTAAATAATTTCATCCACCACGTATGGTCCCGGAGTGGTTTTTGAAAGTATGGCTAGTATTAAGTAAGGCTCCATAATGACGCCAGAGTTGTTTAGAAAAATTGCTCTATCGCCATCGGCATCAAAAATTACTCCCAAGTCGGCTCGGGTCGCAATAACTTTTTGAGCACATTGTTTTGAAGCACCGGGTGCAAGTGGATTCGGACCATGAGCAGTAAAATCAGGATCAATGTCGTCATTTATTAATTCAAAAGTAATTTTACTATCATCCTTTAAAACCCCATGAATAATTTTTCCTGCTGGACCATTTGATGCATCAAAAACTACCTTGAAAGGTTTTTCAGACCTGACAAATTTCTTTAAATACCCAATGTATCGATCGGTGTAGTTCAAGATGTGTTATTTAAAGTTCGAACAACTTTTTCGACATCGAACCCGCTAATTGTTCGAGCTTCAGGCCCAACAATTTTTATTCCGCTGTATTCTTTTGGATTATGAGAAGCAGTTACCATCATCCCTCCGGTTGCCATTTCATCATTTACATAAAAATAAAACATTGGGGTAGTACAAAGGCCAATTAGAACAACCTCTGATTCATTATCAGAAGCCTTGATTGTTTCACAGATTTTTTCTGCCAGATCCTTAGATCCGTGTCTTCCGTCATATCCAACGATAATTTTTCCACTACCAAATATATTCAAACAAGCTCTAGTTATTATGGTTACGGATTCAGAATTAACTTCCCTACCAAAAATTCCTCGAATGTCGTAGGCCTTAAATATTCCATAGTGAATCCACATTTAGTTTCAGCTACTTATTCTCCGAGAAAATTTCTTTCGCTCGATCCCAGAATTCTGGATGATTTTTTTCTTTCATGTAATACCACCATTCGGCACCCCATAAATACTGCTTTTCAAAACCAGCTTTTTGGGCGAACTTTATAGAGCCATTGAATTTGTCGATATCCATACGTTCGAGGGCGGTTTCAATCGGGGTGTCTTTAATTGGCTGTAAAAGCCATGGTTCGAGGGCTAACTCGATCAAAAGTACGTCTTTTTGGCCGTATATGAGGTTTACAAGGTTTCTTTTGGCTCGGAAGAAGGCTGGGCCGATTGGGTAGCGAATGGCTCCAGAATAGTGATTCCAGACGTAAATATAGAGGCTGGTGCCAAACAAATCGCCGGCCTGGTGGGCATCTTTCCAGAGGCTCAGTTCCCCGCTGTCGGTGACTAAAACTTTGCGGTCTGGGTCAAGAGATTTCACTAGCGCGATTTCTCTTTCCAAAAATTCTTTGTCGAGAAAATCGCCGCAATGCTCGGTGGCAAAAATTGTCAGGAATGGTTCGTTTTCAACCTGCCAATATTCAATGGCTGGAGATTTTTTATACCTGTTAACAGTAGCGGTTATGTATTCCAAAATTTCGGCTTGCTTGTCTTCTTTTGAAAGATTTTTAACCCAGTCAGGCTCATGACATTCTGGCCAGCCTGGCAAACGTCGGCCGACGGCCAAAACAATTTTGGCGTCGTGTTTTTCAGCTTCAGATATTTGGTAATCGAACTCTGACCAGTTGAATTTATCGTTCTCTGGTTCAGTCAGTGGCCAGTGGGCTGAGAATCGGAAGCGTTTGACCTTCAGATCATTCAAAAGCGAATCGTAAACTTTTTTCCAATCGAGTCCGAGTTCTTTTGAGTGAAAGACGCTAAAAGATACGCCGTAGTCTACCCTTTCCGGAATATCGCGGATTGAAAGAAGAAAAAAGGTAGCGATCAAAACCGCGATAACAATAAAAATCCATTTAATTATGCTAAGAGTTTTTTTCATGTCCGTTTTTTTATCCCGTGGTCTTAAAGGAACAAAACAACAAAGCCAACGACAATCAGGCCAGTGGCCAGGGTTTTGTGGAGGAACTCATGTTTGTGAACAGTTTCTTCAAAATATTCTGGCATGAGTCGACCAAAGAAAATGGCGAAGATTAGGAGGAAGATGTATTGGGTGGCGCTCAAGGCGTTGACGATGGTCGCATTGCCGGATTTTAGAGCGATAAGAATGCAAATGAAAGCCATGGCCGCCAGGATTTTGTTTCCGACGATCAAAATGATTCGATTTGTTTTGTGTCCGGTTTTTGGATGGGAATGATGGCGTGGTTTATGAATCAAATCATCTTTGATTGCCTTGAAAACGCTTGGAATCAAAAGAAAAGACAAGGCGACGACGACGTTGGCCATTCGGGACCAGAAAAAACCGTTCACGAATGTTTCGTTTTGAAGCAAAAGTTTTGTAATGACCGTTGAAAACCCGAAAAAGATACCCGAACCAGACAAAAACAAAAGTGATCGAGTGGTGAATTTAAAATGAGAAATCAAAAGCATGCCAGCGACTAAAATACTGAAACCGAGCAGAAAGTTTCCTGGCAACTCTTCATTTAGAAGAAAAGCACTCGATATAAAGGCGGAGATCGCCGCTACCCCACCGACCACTGGTACAACCTCTGAAGCGTTTGAATTTTGTAGCGACTTATATAGGAGCAAAATAGAAATGGCGTAACTAATGGCGGCAATGATGGAAATGAGCAAGGCTAGCGGGGTTGGAATGGTAACGCCAAATGGCAAGGCGACGATGGCGAAGCCTGACATGACGCTCACATAGAAGGTGTAGACAACTGGTTTTGAAACGACGCCTTTGTTGACGATGAAGCGATCAATCAAAACAACAGCGGCAAAGAGAAACTGTCCGATTACAACAAAAAAAAGCCAGGTGCTCATTACTTTACTTTTATATCTTTATTCTACCTTAAAATTATTCACTAATTATCTAGTAACTACCCATCAACTATCCAACGGTGACAGAATTACTCTCGCAGATTTCTTTGTAAACTATTGCAGATGGTCGGATCCGGCGTTCCTGTGTCACAAAATCAACTTCGATCAAACCGAAGCGCTTGCTGTAGCCGTGAGCCAGTTCGTAGTTGTCGAGAAGTGACCAGTACATAAAACCTTGCACGTCGACTCCCTTTTGAATGGCTTGATATGTTCCGAAAACCAAAGACTTAATGTACTCAGCTCTGATTTTATCCTTGGCATCTGCCACACCGGCTTCGCTTACAAATATCGCTTTGCCATAGCGTTTTAATTCGAGAAATGCGCCGGTGATGCCTTCTGGATACACGTCCCAACCCATATCAGTTTTTTCATAAGTTTGGGTGTCGCCATATTTTTTATGCATGTAGTAGTTAAGGCCGATTGTGTCGCATTTTTTGTGAACTTTTTTCATGAATCGATGAGTGAATTGCCAGTTCATGAATTTGGCCAACATTTTGTTGAATGGATTTTCATTTGCATGAAAAAGAACGACATGAGTGACGATGCCGACATTTACACTCCCACTCCCTTGAACTTTTTTGATTGCGTCATAGGCGGCATTATGGGCTTTGGCTAGATTTGAAAGAACTGAAAAGAACCGAACGACATTCCACCAACTTTTCTGACCCTCGGCATTCATTGAGTTGGTGTAAGCGGCGACCCCAGTTCTGTCCATTGGTGGCCACTTTTTAAATGGCGGCCAAGTACCACGAAGCCAGCCGTTGTTGGCGTATGGCATGAATTCGTTGATGGTCGAATATTCTGAACACAAATCCCCTAACTGTTCGACGACATGAGCACAGTAGCGGGCAAAAATTTCTGGAGATTTGGAATTTTCAAAACCGCCCTTTTCGGAAAACCATAATGGCAAAGTAAAATGCCATAAAGTGACAAACGGTTTCATGTTTCGAACCTGAAGGGCTTGGAGTACTCGGCGGTAATGCTCTATTTCTTTGCTATCAAACTTCCCTTCTTCGGGTTCTATGCGCGCCCATTCTATGCTTAAACGATGACAGTTGTGACCAAGCGAATGAGCTAGGTCAAAATCTTGTTCAAAACGGTTGTAATGGTCGCAGGCTTTTCCGATCGCCGGCAACTTCCCTTCCTTGGCCGCCTTGGCCCAATCCATGTTTTCGATGTCGCCCTCTACTTGAAATGATGACGTGGCCGCACCCCATAAAAATTTTTCCGGAAATCGCAGTGTGGTTTTCATGTTTTTATTTAATCTAACAAACCCTCCCACCAGTCAAAGGTGAAGTGCATGAACAAATACATCGGGCCGTAAACCGGTAGCAACATGAAAAACAGGATCTTGCCGAAGATTTCCATAAAAGTATTGGTCAGAGATTACGGTTAATAAGATCACTGATGAGTTTCTTTAAACTTAGGAATGATTCACGCAAATACTTTTCCCAAATCATCACCATTACATCCCAGATTTTCAAAAAGAAACCCTTGATTTCTGGAGTGTTTAGCCATTTGAAAAAATCAAAATCAAACCAGACCTTTAGTAGAACAATGGCGACAATCGCCACGACAATTATTGAAATAAAACCTCGATCTTTCATTTCTACAAGTATAACAAAGGATTTAGGTAGGCTCTAATGTCGGCGACGGGGATAATGGCGTTTTTGCAGTTAATGCTGTTTTCGTATTTCACGATTTTCACACCCTGGCTGGCGTAGACGCCAAAATGAAGATGAGGACCGGTGGAGTAGCCAGTGTTGCCACTGTAGCCAATAACTTCCCCGACACTGACGCGCTGACCCTGGGTGGCTTTTATCAGACTCAGATGGGCGTAAAGGGTTGAAAGACCGTTGTCGTGGCGAACCAGAACCCATTTGCCGTATGAATAGCAACCCGGTACAGCGTCGGTGTTCCCTGTTCCCTCGATGACTCCGCCAAGTGCTGACATTACATTTGTGCCAGACGAAACTCCAAAATCGATGCCGTTATGCCCCTTTCCGTTGTAAGCGTTGGCTCGAGCAAAAGCCGTGTCACCGAATTCCTGAGTAATCCGAACTGTTGCCACCGGCCATTTTAAAATACCGGTGCCAGAGCTTGGGTAACTGCCCGGATCAATAATAAATTTAAGCTGTCTTTCGTAGTTATTAATTTCTTCGAGAAAGGCGGCGGCCAGGCGTTTCTTTTCCTCGAGCTGTTTTTTGTAAGCAGCTTCTTGGTTTTGAGTTTGGGTTAGGAGTTTTGATTTCTCGGTTTTATTAATCTCAACAATTTCTTTTTTGTCTTCCAGTTCTTCTTTAAAACCAAGCAAATTTTTCTTTTGCAATTCATTCTGAGATTTTTTTTCTGAGAGTTGACCCTTCAGAGTTTCAACTTGATACATATTTTGTCTAACTCCGGTTTGAAAGCGGGTCAAAGATTCGATTTCGTTCCAGACTTCTGAAACACTGCTGTAAGCCAAAATCGCCTCAGCTAAAGAAATTTTTTCGGAACGATTCATGCTTCGAATGGCATCACTCAAGGCTCGCTTACCTTCGACAATTTTCTTTTCCTTGTCTTTTATTTCTATGCCGAGCTGTTCAATGGTTAGGTTGGCCGAACTGACTTTGCCCTGAGTGGCGTCGATTTCTTTTAGCAGTTTAGTTCGAGAAGTTTCAAGGGTGCTGATGGTTCCCTTCAAACTTTGACCCTGGGCAGAGGTGGTTTGGATCTGACTGTCGAGGAGTTTTATTTCTTTATTTATAGCTTCAACCTGGGCGTTTTTGATTTCGATATTCCTTCGGAGTTCATCGACGTTTGGATCTGCGCCGAGAGCCCTTTGGTTCAGGCTTGGAAAAATGAATGAAGAACTAGCAACGAGCGAAAGGAGAATCAGTAGACAAAAAAGTTGACGAAGGCATTTATGCATTTTTATTTAAAGCCGAAATGGCGTGTTTGAGGCGGGTTATCGCTTCCTTTTTACCAAGAATCGACGTCAGAGTAAACGGATCGGGGGATTTCATCTTACCGCTCAGTGCAAAGCGGATCGGCCACAATACCGCACCCCTGCCCTGCTCGCTAGCATAGGCCCAAAGTAGCTGTTTTATTTTCTCAGATTCGCCAAAAGCCTCGTCTGGCGCTTCTTCCAAAACTCTGACGACTTCGGTTAGATAATTTTTAGTGTTTTCGGCATCTTTTTCATCTCTCCAGATCAAATCCTTCGGGTCAAAGGTCGGAGTTTCGAAAAAGTAATCGAATTCTCCGGCGTCGGCCATGATGGTGATGTCGGCATAGACACTGATCCGGTCGAGGACAACTGGAACAAGCTTGAGCAAAAGCTCGTCTGAGATTTTCCACTTATTTTTTTTGAAAACCTCGGAATTCTCGAAAAATTTGCGCATTTCTTGGGCAATGCTGGCATGAGTTTTTCTTTTTAAATATTCTTTATTGACCCAGCGGAGTTTTTCTTCGTTATAAACGGCGCCAGCTTTTTGGACCTGAGCAATATCGAAGCGTTTTACAAGCTCGTCGAGAGAAAACATTTCTTCATTCGTGCCAGGATTCCAGCCAAGCAAAGCCATGAAGTTTATCAGGGCTTCCGGCAAGTAACCGAGGTCACTATATTCAGTTAGAGATCGAGCACCTTTGCGCTTTGAAAGTTTGCTTTTATCGGGTGCCAAGATGAGTGGAATGTGAGCAAAAATTGGCTGGACAGAGCCAATGGCCGCTCCGATCATGATCTGACGCGGAGTATTTGAAATGTGGTCCTCGCCACGGATGACGTGAGTGATGCCCATTTCATGGTCGTCAACAACAACCGCAAAGTTGTAGAGTGGCTCGTCTAAGCTTTTGGCAATGACAAAGTCTCCGAGTTCAGTAGTGTCAAAGCTAATTTCACCGCGCACTAAGTCGTAAAAATTAATGACTTTGTTTGGGTTTCGGAAACGAATGACCGTTTCGCGTTTGGTTTTTCCATCGGCTTTTTCCTCTGCCGTGGCCTCGGCTTCTTTTGAAACGTAGGCTTTGTCTTCTTCGATTAGCTTTGCTAGATAGTGGGCGTGAATTTTATTTCTTTCAGATTGGCGAAAAGTTTCGTCGAACTTCAAACCGAGCCATTCCAGGCCATCTAAAATATTTTTCTCGTATTC
Source organism: uncultured Candidatus Saccharibacteria bacterium (assembly GCA_964390475.1). Taxonomy (GTDB): domain Bacteria; phylum Patescibacteriota; class Minisyncoccia; order Phycocordibacterales; family DATGWK01; genus JAHFLV01. The sequence goes on from CAYMIB010000008.1 coordinate 13,076, forward strand.
TGGAGTCGAGCGTTCTTTGTCGGTGTCTTCGATTCGCAGGATTAATTTTCCATCGTGGTGTTTGGCATAAAGGTAGTTAAAAAGAGCGGTCCGAAAGCCGCCAACGTGAAGATTGCCGGTTGGGCTTGGGGCAAAACGGACGGTTATTTTTTTATGGTTGTCGCTTTTATTCATGCGCTTTAGTTTTTCTTTATTGTTTCAAATTGTTCCGATTTATTTTTCGTGCTCAATGGCAATGGTCAGAATTTCTTTGGCGATGTCGCGAGCGGCGCCGGGTTTGAAAAAGCTCTTGGCGGCGACTGACATGGCCTCTTTTTCCCCTTCTTTTGTCAAAATTCGGTCGATTTCAGAGAGTAAAATGTGAGGTGTGACGTTTGACTCCTCGAGCACTACGCAGGCCTTGTTTCGGGCATAGGCATAGGCGTTTTTCCTCTGATGGTCGCCATTTGAAACGGTGATCGGAATGAGGATTGAAGGCTTGCCCCAAGAAGCGATTTCAAATATGGATGAGCCGGCGCGGGAGATCACGATACTGGCGACACCAGCTGACATTCGCATTGCCAGCTCGTTTAGATAGTCAAAAGATTTGTATCTGGCGCGGTAGCGATTGTTGAAAAGCACAGCGTCGGCTCGGGAAGTAATTTCGGCGAAATTATTTTTCCCAGTCTGATGAATGATCTGATATTTCTTCACCAACTCTGGTAGTGAGTCGATGATGATGTCGTTGATCATCTGAGCACCAAGCGAGCCACCCAAAACCAAAATAACCGGAGTTGAGTTGTCGAGTTTTAGGAATTCATGAGCGCCTTCGGTCAAAGGTTGGGTGATTTCTTCTCGGACTGGGTTGCCGGTCACTGCTATTTTGTCGGATTGGAAAAATTTAGCGGCTTCTTCAAAAGAAACAGCGACCCGTCTGGCGAATTTTCCAGAAAATTTGTTGACTCGACCTGGAACGGTGTCGGATTCGTGAATAATAATTGGAATTCTAAAAAATCTGGCCGCTACCATGACCGGAAAACTGGCATATCCGCCTTTGCTAAAAACGACGTCTGGATAAATATTGAAAACCGTCCACAAGGCGGTGATAATCCCCCACGCTGTTCGGAAAAGATCAAAGAAATTTGAAACTGAAAAATATAGGCGTCTTTTACCGGCCGAATTTTTCCGATAAATAATGTCGTTGTCGTATAAAAGGGCTTCGTTGTAAGGCGTGTCTGAAACGTAATAAAGTTTTGGTGCTAAAAGCCGGTGTTCTTTTGAAAGTTTTTGGATTTCCTTGGCAACTGAAAGAATCGGATAAAAATGTCCGCCAGAACCGCCGCCAGTAAAAAGAATTTTCATAATATTTGAACTTTATTTTTTGTTTTCCTGCCTAGTCTTTAAGAGTTTTTTGAAAACGGGAAATATTTAGCACAATGCCGGCTTCGGCCAAAGTGATAAAAAGAGCGGTTCCACCGTGACTGACAAAAAGAAGCGGAATCCCGGACAAAGGCAGAATACCGAGCATGGCGCCAATATTGAAAAACGATTGGCTGACAATCAGTATAACAATTCCAAAGGCGAGCAGTCCACCAAAGGTGTCGGGCGAATTCATGGCTATGCGCATACCTCGAAAAGCAAAAAACACGAATAGAAAAATCAGTCCAATACTGCCTACAAACCCCCATTCCTCGGCCATGACGGCAAAAATTGAGTCCCCGATCGGTTCCGGCAAGAAGCTGAATTTCTGAATGCTCTGCCCAAATCCCCGACCAAACAGGCCACCGGAGCCAATAGCGATGAGCGACTGGTTTAGTTGGTAACTTGAACCGCGAAGGTCGTGGCCGGGGTTTACGAAAGTCATCAGACGCTCGCGAATGTATGGTTTGGTGTAGGCAAAAGCTCCAACACAGACAGCGCCGATTAAAATAACCCCGACAACATGCCGCCACTTTCCCCCACTAACAGCAAACATCGCCAATGCCGAGCCGCAGACGATGATAAATGTGTCGGTGTCTGGCTGGCTAAGCAAAATCAGGCCGATCAGGCCGCAAAGAGCAATCAACGGCAAAATTCCGTATTGCAAAGTCGTGACGTTTTTTTTGACACTGGAAATCCAGGCCGCAAGATAAATAATGAAACCGATTTTCAAAAGCTCCGATGGCTGAAAAGAAACCGGACCAACATAAATCCATCTGGTTGCCCCGCCATGCTCTATTCCAACCCCAGGGATGAAAAGCAAAAGCGTGACCAAAATTGAAAAAAGAAAAATATAAAAAGCGTATTTGCGCCAAAATTTGTAGTCAATTTTTGAAGCGATGATACAGGCGATCGTGCCCATAAAAAGGCCTAAAAAGGTCTGCGAAAAAGCGACGCTGGTAAAACTAGCACCGTCGCGCGCGAGCAAACCAAGCGAGGCCGAAACGAAGATCAGAAATCCGGCGCCAGTGATGACTATAAGAGCAATCAAAAACCAAAAATCAACTCGCCGATCGGATTTCATTATTGAGTAACTATATCACCGCAGGAACTTCACTTAACATCGCTAAACTCGTTTAACATTACCCGATCAAAGCTAGGATTAGGCCAAGAAGAGCGCAAATGACGCCGATAATCCAGAAGCGCATGGTGACTTTATAGGCCGGCCAGCCTTTGGCTTGATAATGATGATGAATAGGAGCCACTAAAAAAACTTTTTTGCCGCGGTATTTCTTAGACAAAATCTGAATGACATTTGAAGCCACGGTGGCGACAAGTGGAAACGCAATAACCGGCAAAACCAAAACCCCGTAGCCTTCGCCCAAAGTGTCGGTCATGAATGCCACAACGCCCAAGGTAATGGTCAGCCCCATCATGCCGGTATCGGACATGTAGTAGCGCGCCGGAGGAATGTTAAACCAAAGAAAAGCCAAAATTGCCCCGACGATGGTGGCGCAAAAGGCCGCTAAGTCGTATTGCTGTTGGTAGAAAGCGATACCGGCATATGAAGCGAAAATGGTAGCGAAAATTCCACCCGAAAGGCCGTCTATGCCGTCTATAACCCCACCGGCGTAAATGCAAATAATCACAAAAACAAAAAATGGAATGAAAAATAGACCGAGGTATAGCGGTGGCAAAAATTCCGGCATACCGAGTGTGTTCACATCGAGTTTGAAATAAAACCAAACCGCGCAAAGTAGTGCGATGGTGCCGACGGTAAGTAGTCTTTTTTTAAGGGACAATCCCCCGCCAACATAGCTGCCAGCCGGAACTTCGCGGGTGACCAAGTAGTCGTCTATTAACCCAACCAAGGCGCCGAGGATGAGGGTGGCTAGCGGCAACCAAGTTTGGTTTCTGGAAAGAAAGTCTAGATTAATAAAAGTTTCAGTGTCGAAAAATTTTGCCAAAAGCCAAATGCCGACGCAGGTGATAAACGTACTGCCCCAAACGACAATTCCGCCCATGCGAGGCGTTTTCTTTTCTTCGTCGTTGTGAAGTGAGGCCGAAATTGTCGCGTCCTGACCATCGATAGTCTTGGCAACGCTCTTTTTCTTCCACATTTTATGAGCATACAAAAAATCCGTCAGTGGCGGCGTCATAAGGATGCCAAGAACGAAAGCGGTGATGGATGGCAGAAAAACTTTTACAATATCGATAATCATCGGGGTATATTATACTCTTTTGTTTTTAAGGTAGCCGAGACCAGCTTTTCGATATCGGTAAATCTTCCGTCGACCGTTGAACCCATAACAACCGCAATGTACGGACCATCAAGCGCCGGTGAAAAGGTCACCATCAGGTTTCCTTGCGCCAGGTCGGTGTAACCGGTTTTTGAACTTACAACACCCGGAATACTCTCGACATTTTTATTGGTGTTTTTTGCATCGTGTTTGAACTTAGTAGTCGAAACAAAATTTATTTGGGCATGTCTTGTCGGTTCAAGAAGTTCTGGATGATTTTCTAAAATATAGTTGCTTAGCTTAACCACATCCTCGGCACTGCCGTAGGCGCCAGCATGTCCTTCATTTAGATCAAGGCCACTATCGTTGTAGAAAGTCATTGAACGTAGTCCAAGGTTCCCCGCCCGACGATTGAGTTCGGCTATGAATAATTCCCTTGGGTTGGCATTGCTACCGAGGACGCTTAGAGCGGTGTCTTTTGGTAAAAACGCGCCAGCAACTGTGGCCAGGGCCCTTGACCCAACGTTTGATGACGTTAGCAAAGTGAAAGCCACCAAATCCGAAGCCTTCCATTTTTCATTAGCTAAAAGCCCGGCGCCGTTTTCCTCGACTAGATATTCCTGAGCGATGCGGATGGTTGATTCTTGGGGCAAAATTTCAACAGCGGCCATGGCGGTCATTAGTTTAGTGAGTGAAGCCAAAGGCAAAATATCCTTTTCATTTTTCTTGTATATAAATTTTTGGTTTTTAGTATCCCAAACTGCGGCCGAATGAGCGGAGATATCTAGGCCTTCGAAATAGTTGGTTAAATCAAGTGCGGATCCATCCATAACCACTGGCACTTTTAAATTATCAATCCGGTTGAAATGGTTTTTTGAATACATGAAAAGGACAAGCAAGACAATTAAAACCAAACCGATTATTTCGGCTATGAAAATGATCTTCTCCTTTCGGATCTGATGTTCGGGGCTAAAATTCCCGAAATTATTCATGTTGTTGGTGTTATTGTCCATCGCTTTATTCCTCTTCTTTCGTGGTCTCTGTTTCTTCCTGTGCTGTTTCTGCTTGTGTACCCTGCTCCTGGCTCATAAAACCCTCGATGTCTTTCTGAACAGTTGCGAAATCCGGCAGATCCTCTTTTTTGCTGACGCCAAGGTGGGCTAGGAGTTCAAATGTTGGCAGGTAAACGAAACTTCTGGCGTCTTTGCTGTCGGCTTTTTCTACCAACCCACGAATCATCAGGTTTCGAATGATGTAGCTTGAGTTCACTCCGCGAATGTAATCAATGTCTCGGCGACTGATCGGTCCGCGGTAAATCACAAGGGATAAAACTTCAACTCCGGCTTTGCTGACTTCGCGCGAAAGTTCTTCTTTGGTCAGTTTTTTTATTAAATCACTTTTTTCCGGCGCGGTGTAGAGCATGACCTCGTCACCGTTTCTAACCAAAGCCAATCCGCGACCTTTCAGGGAATTTTGGAGAGCCTCAATCCCCGCTTCAACATCAGATTTTTCAGCGTCTAAAAATTTCGCCAATTCTTTGACGCCTACCGGCTCGCCTTTCCAAAAAAGGATTGCTTCGATTTCGGTTTCTAATGACATAATTTTCGGTAAAAATTGCGTGCACAAAATGTGCCTTATATCTAACTATACTTCGGCACGTCTATGCTGCCGGTTTCCATTTCGATATCTTCAAAAGTAGCCTTCTGTTCGACCCGAATAATCCCGCGCTTCACAAGCTCAAGCATGGCTAGAAACCCCACTATAACATTAATTTTCTCTCCTTTGTCCTTGCCGGCAAAATCCCGAAAACTGATCTTCAAACTCTGCTCCATTCGCTCGGTCAGTCGGCCGATCATCGCTTCCAAACTAATGACTTTTTGAACGATCACTTTCGGTAATTTTTCAACCTTTGGAATGGCGGCGATGACTTTCTGGATAGCGCCCATGATGTTTTCGCGTGAAAGTGAACCAGGAGAAAAAACGGTTTCCATAAAATTTCGTTCGGTTGGAGCAAAAAGTGGCGCTTGGCCAAACTGTGTCTTGATTCCTGCTCCCGCCTCGCGAATTCTTTTGTAAATTGCCAGGCGAGTTTCAAGGGACCGAATATCACCTTGCTCTTCCTGGCTTAGGTCGAGCGTTGGCAAAAGAGATTTAGATTTGATGAGAATGAGAGTGGCGGCGACAAGAATAAAACTCGCACTCTCCCCCATTGGAAAATTTTGTTGGGATTCGACGTAGCCGATGAAATCGTCGGTGACTTTAGCGAGTGAAATTTCATTGACATGAAGTTTCCGCCGCTCGATCAGGTCGAGAAGAAGGTCAAATGGCCCGTTAAAATGTTCTGTTTTTACTTCAAAGCCCATTCGTGCGCGTGTTTTAAATTAAATTGTTCAAATTATTAAACTAAAGACCCATATGAGTACCGATGGCGATTCTCACTTGTTCCATTTTCTTTTCAGAAACTTCGCGAGCTTTTGCTCCACCCTCGCTTAAGATTTTGATCACAGCTTTTGGATCGGCGGCGATTTCGGCTCGGCGTTCACGGAATGGTGCGAAAAAGCTAGAAATATTTTCTGCCAAAATTTCTTTTGATTCCTTGTAACCAATGCGACCTTTCACGTATCGGTCGTTTAAAATTTCGAGTTCACCTTTCTTTGCAAAAAGTTTATGCAAAGCAAAAATTTTGCAGGTCAGCGGATCCTTCGGTTCCTCAACACCCTTCGAGTCGGTCGGAATTTTCATCACTGCGGTTTTGATCTCCTCGGCCGTGTCAAAAACACCAATGGTGTTGTTATGGCTTTTGCTCATTTTCTGCCCGTCAGTACCCGGCACAACACCGACATCGGCCAAGATAAGATGGCCCGGAAGTTTGAAAACCTCAGATTTGAAAATATGGTTAAATTTCTCAGCAGTGTCGCGGGCGATTTCGACATGTTGCTTCTGATCATTCCCGACCGGCACGACGTCAGCGTCATAAAGCAAAATATCGGCCGCCATGAGCAGCGGATAATCAAATACACCCACATTTATTTCCTTATTCTTCGCCTCGGCGTCTTTGAAAGCATGAGCGCGCATCAAATACGGCATGGTGGTAATGCAGTTAAAAATCCACGCAAGTTCGGCATGAGCTGGCACGCTCGACTGGACAAAGATTATAGTTTTTTCTGGGTCAAGGCCGAGCGCAAGGTAGTCGATCGCCATGTCCAAAATGTTTTGATGCATTTCTTCGGGTTTGTGCAAAGAAGTCAGGGCGTGAAGGTCAACAATTGAAACAAAAGAGTTGTGAGTCTGACTTAACTCCACAAACTGTCGAACTGCGCCGAAATAGTTTCCAATATGGAGCCGACCAGTCGGTTGTATGCCTGAAACGAGTGTTTTTTTAGAAGTCATGGATAACATCATAACAGGAAAAATACTGATAAGTAAGAGTGGTTTCTGACAGAAATTAAAAGTGTGTTTGGTCTTGATTTTTTATATAAACGTTATAAAATCATTACGGATTGAGGTGATAAGAATAATTACCTGCTCAGGCGAAACATAACCCATTACTCAGGAGGAATGTCACCATGCTGGATGGGTCAGACAAAACGCGGCGCATACTTATGGCTGGTCAGATCGACCGTACTGCTGGGGCCATCGCAAGTGGCTTATTCCAGCACATGTTGGTTGGTGCCCGACCCAAACATGTTTACCTTGTTGAAAGTGCTGGTACGCATGACGGTGAGTTTGGGCTTCCGGCAACCAATGAGGCACGACAATACATGGCATCGTTTTGCCATATTGACATTGCTGAGCGTCAGAGTCAGAGCCTTCGCCAAATCGTGAATCTCAGTGTCTTCTCGATGATCGTTTGCCTTGAGCCAGAGGTCAGGACAGAGTTGCTCGGGACCGGGATCAGCTCAACTGTGCCGGTGGTTATGGTAAGGGAGCCTGGAGGTATTCAGAGGCCAAGTCGTAATGATCTGGATGACTACAGGCGATACGTCAAGGAGCTCTGGGACGCACTACAGAAGATCATCGACACACGTTTATAGAGCAGTGGATCCTGGTTCAGTATTCGGTTGAGATATTGTTATCGTCCAACAGTGCCCAAACACCCCGAGAGTCGGGGTGTTTTTCTTTTGCCGCAAAACCCTACACCCCCCCCTACACCTCCCTCACCCCAACCCGCCGGAGTTCGTTGCGGAGCGCGCGGTGGTTGGGCAGGGTTTGCTCGACCAAGCTCCAGAATTTCCGGGAATGGTTGAACTCGCCCAAATGACAGAGTTCGTGCACGACAATATAGTCCGCCAGTTTTTCCGGCAGGAGAGCGATTTTGTAGTTGAAGTTGAGATTCCCTTTTTTCGAACAGCTTCCCCACCGGGTTTTCTGATCCTTCACTGTTATCTTCCCAAATCTGAAGCCGTAGTGGGCGTTCTGGGCCGCAATTTTCTCTGTGACGAGCTGAAGCGCGTGGGCTTTGGTGGCAAGGTACTCGGTCGATTCTCTTTTTGATCTTTTCCTTTTCTTTACGAAAATTACGTGACTCAGCGCCGCGAAGCGTTCACGTGCGTGCTGTATCCACTCCGATTTTTGATTCACAAATGTTTCGACTGCGCTCTGACTGACATGAACCGGCGCGGTCACCACACAACTGCCGTCGCGATACACCGAGAGCCTCATTCGCCGGGCGCGTTTGCTGGGGCGGAGGGTGTAGGGGGTGGGGTTTTGGTGAGGGTGATGGAAAAAGTTTTGCACAGCTAAAGTTCTATTTTGTTTATCTCCTTCATTATTCTGTCAGTTTCAACCAAAGAGATAATCATCTTTTGGTAGTGTTCAATATCTTCATTCGATAATGTCCTTTCTCGTCTATCTTTTAGCCATTTTTGAGCAGGTTGGTACCCACCGATATAGAAATTCCAAGCTAACTCAGGAATGTTACCAAAATATTGCTTTTCATTTATATATACCTTGTTGTCTTCATATTTTGGATATTTTGAGTTGATCGCACTGTCTCCTGTTTCTGGAAACGTTGTAATTAAATTTTTAAGCCTTGTTGATTCCAAAAGATGAAGTTCACGCAATTCTTTACCAAAAGACACCAGGGTTATAAATGATTCTGCGTTTTTTGGATACGGAACGCGAGGAAAATCAATTTTGAGGAATTCTTTGTATTTTTCCCTGTAGTCTGGCGAGTGTAAGGCCGCATAAATATAGTCAAAAATGTCTTCTGGGGTCGTTTTTCCTACGATGTTTTCAATTTTGTTAACAATTACCTCATCCAAGTTCGGCGTCCTTGAACCGTCACTTGTGAATAAATAAAGTGGAAAAATATTAGCGTTATCAAGTGATGAAACGATGCATTTATCAGTTATGTATCGGGTCACGAAATAATTATGTGAATTGACATCTCTGCCCAATCTGACACAGCAAAAACCAAGATTTTTCTTATTGAAAAAATTATCCATAATATCCGAACGTGTTCTCCATATTAGATTGCTATCAAAATAAGTATATCGGGTATCGAAAGGACGATATGCGAGTGGGGCGATTTTATTGGGGTCATTTTCAATTTTTTCTTTATTCTCAATCACCCATTTTGCATAATTTTTACCAAGTGCAAATTTATTCTTGAGTTCTGTTTCAGAAATGGGGTTCTGAATAAAATAATCAACTCGTTTAGAAAGAATATTTTTATCTTGGTCAACAATAAAGCCATCACCCATTGTTACAATTCCTGATGAGGTTTTATTGAAAAGTTCATCTACAGGGAATCCTTCTTGGTACTCATCTTTACCCTCATTTTCTAAACGCCAGATATCATTATTGTCTGGTAACTTGATCCAACTAATACTCTCTAAACTCGAAGTGTTTAATTTCTCAAATTTGACTTTTCGGGTTCCAAATAGATCCGCTTTATAAATTTTTGATAATTCCCGCTTCTTGCTTTTGCTATTTTTTTTAATTCCCAACAAAATAGAAACCCCGGTTTTGATGTTAAAGACATTCTCGTCTTTTTCACCGTTTGGTGAAGTTTCGTTTCTAGTGCTGTTACCGTGAAGGTCTAAAATATAGATAGAATCAAATGTCTTTCGTAGGTGCCAGCGCATTCCACGAAATGTTGGGTTTTCGATGTATCCGTGTGAAGTAATCATTCCAACGATCCCATCGTTATTTTTTTCAATCAAACTCTCAGCGAGGCGAATAAATTTTACGTAGTCGTCATCAAGCCAGTTTTTCTTTTCTTGTAATTTCTGGGATCCACCAGGCTCAACCTTATAGACGTTGTTGTCGGTGTACCCTTTGTTTTGAGAAATACCTGAGTATGGTGGGTTACCAATAACAACCATAATTGGCAATTCATTTTTGACCGCATTTGCTTGATTTGATTCCTCAGTAATAGCTTTTCCGAGTCCAATGTCAAAAAGTGTTGTTCCAGCAATCTCAGCTTTTTCAAGTGAGTTAGTGAGATAAACCCCGAGGCGAGTATTTTCTATTTTTGCACCACTTTCAGCTATCGTTGAAGAAAGTTTAAGGTGGGCGATTGTATACGATGCCATCATGAGCTCAAATCCATGTAATCGGGGCAAAAGGTCAGAATTTACGTATGATGACCATCTACCCTCTTGTCCATCAAATGATTTTCTTATGTGTTGGATTACTTCGTTCAAGAAAGTACCTGTGCCTGTTGCTGGATCTAGAACTTGCACTCTGTGTACTTGAACCTTGTGTCGCTTGTTCTGAATCTCCTTAAGAATGCTTATTTTTGATGTATCAGTAAGACCTTGTGGCAAGCCAAATTCCTTTTTTAAAATGTCATCCACTGCCCGAACAATAAAACGCACTACTGGAAGCGGGGTATAAAATACACCCATCTTTTTCCGTTCAGTTGAGTCGTATTCTTGAAGAAAGTCTTCGTAGAAATGAATAATCGGGTCCCTACTATCGTCTTTGTCTACTTTGTAGTAATTATGAACAATCGCCCGTACATCTGCATGGTTAAACTCCTCGCAGAGTTCATTAACTATGTATTCAATTCGGGAATCAAATGACGATCCTGCAATATGATTAAAGAATTCCCTTAGAAATGGATTAGAGGCTGGGACTAAATCTCTTGCTTCTTGTCTGGAAAAATTATTAGTCGATTTGTCGTAATATCGTGCGACAAAAAGTCCGTACACAAGAGTCTGCGCGTACATATCAGCAAATTTTTGTTTGTCGAGATCGGCGAGGAGGAGTTTTTTAATGACATTGTAGACACCAATCAAGTTTCCATTCTTTGGATTACTCTCGTCTTCCAAGTATTTCTTTACGTTATCACGTATACGACGCGCCTTTCCGGCCATGACCTTAGAAAGTACTGTTCCGGATTTGATTGGCTCCTTAGACTCTTTAATAAAATCTGCGATTGTGTCAGAGAGCAACTGAAATTGTGGTTCAGATTGTTGAATGCTATTTTGCTCAAGTTTCCCAATGATAATCGGATCAGTATAGCGAGTGCCGTTTCTATAAAAACGAAAATCAAGGCCGTTTGTAAGAATAATATTTGAGTAACCAAAATAGCGAGACATTTGCTCGCTGTTTTCTATTTCGTCTAAAGAAACATTGATGTCCTTTGCTTCGGCGTATGCAATTACTATTTTTTCCTTAAGAAAAACAAAATCGGGCGCACCATGTTCACTACGCTTTGGCTCATTTATGACATTGAGTCCTGTCGCCTGCTCGAAGAGCTCTTTTAATGCTGGTCGATAAGAGTGTTCGCGTGCGTGGCCACTGCTGTGAGTTTCTGAAACCTTCTGGATGAATGTGGCAACCGGGTTCATGAATAGGTCTCATTTTACTCGTTTTTCCTGCAAAGATAAAGAAAGTTTCTAAAAGAATTTCTTATACTCAGGATAGTTGTTTTTGATAACATTTTGCCATTCTGCCGTTTCATTGTGGCTACTTAAGTCGGTTTTGTTATAAACAAGCAGTATCGACACGGTCTTTTTTTCTTGATGCCACGCCACAATACATCGATTTCCTGATGTCTTTGCGGACTCTTTTGTGCCAGACACTCTGAATTTTGTTTTGACTATTTTGACGCCCAAATTTTCAGAAATTAATATGGCGCGATCTGTTTTTAACAAGGCATCAATGCGTTCAAGCTCAGCCTTTATGGCTGTAAGTGTTACGTCCCAATGTGATTTATACTTTCTACTAAACTTTTTGATGTAGTGTTTCTCTGCGAATGGTTCTATTTGTACCGGAAAATTTACATCCATGAGTTTTAGAACACCATTTCTGGATCTTCTTGAGTTATGAGTTCGTAAGGAATAATCTCGTCTTCTCTACAAAGAGTGTACGGCAATTGATTGTGTGTGAAGTTGACTATCTCATGTGTTTTTCTGTCTTTCCATTTTGCTGCGATTTCCTTGATTAGTTTAGTTTCTTCTAATGACAACGTGTTAATTTTTTCGTTTCTATTGCTTTCTGATTCACCAACAAGAAACATCTCCTTACCGTTTTCACTTTTGTGTTCAATGGTAATTTTCCCGGTCTCCTCTAGTTCGTCAAGTGCTCGAAAAAACGCATCTGGCACCGGGCCATACGCAATTTTTCTATAGTGCATACCGCTCATGCTTTCCGTGTTGTTATAGAACCAAGCAAAGTCTGCAAGATAGAGTAGTTTTGCAAGTTTGGTTTTTGGAATTTTCCCATCCTTAGGAAAATCCAGGCGGAGATAAGTAAGTATCATGTGCTTATATTTTGCGATATCTGGGATGTTTCCTGACAATAGTTCATCAATACTTATAGCCAAAAGACTAGCTAGTTTTTGCGCTTCCTCTGCGCTTAGCTTTTGTTTTCCGGCCTCAATGGCTGTATATGTTGGCCTAGAAACCCCTATTGTCTTTGCGACTTGCTCTTGCGAAAGGTTATTTTTAATGCGAAATGCTTTGACTTTCTGCATATAATTGTTGCTCATGCACCAATTTTATGCAGAACTTGTAAAAAAGTCAAGCGATTTTGGTCGATTTATTGACATCCAAATTGTGGGTAGTAAAATCAGTTTGCTGGTGTGGTCGAACCAGCTTAATACCGTTAGAAAATTTTAAAATGCATTCATATACTGAGCAAGAAAAGGTTTTGGTTTGGAGCATGGCGAGTGTGGTTCCTGGCTATGACCAGAACGAGTATCGGCGAGATCGTTGCGGTGCCTGGATTCAATGGTTAGCTTTCGGGGATAGGGATTCTCATTATGGATGGGAAGTAGATCACATTGTTCCAATTTCAAGAGGTGGACAGCATCACATTAACAATGTCCAACCACTACATTGGAAAAACAATGCAGCAAAAGCAGATGGGCCGCTGGTTTGTGCAGTACATTAGAGCAGGGGCAACTTGAACAAAAGTACTGGCTTATGTAGAGCTTAGCAGAAGGAGAAATTCAGCAAGCTTTTATAACAGGATTGATAATCTGTAAAGGCGACAGAAAGGTATACCCCGTTCAAAATAAAGTCCACAAATTTGTGGACTTTATTTTATATCCTATTTAAATCTTTGCTTACACCCCCTCTCCCTTCAACTCCTCAATAATTTTCCGGGCATTCTTAGAAAGCGACTTCGGCAATTCAATAACCACCCGCACTAAAATGTCGCCGCGAGAGCCGCGCTCGCTTGGTACGCCTTTGCCTTTGATTCGCAACACTTCGCCGAAACCAATGTGAGCTGGGATTTTGAGAGTGACATTGCCATCGAGTGTTTTGAGTTGATATTCGGTACCGAGTAAGGCGTCAGAAAGTTTGATTTTGAGATCGGTGAGAAGATTTTGGCCGTCTTTACGGAATGTTCCGTGACGTTTGACGTGGACCTTGATGTACAAGTCCCCCGCTGTGCCGCCAGAAATACTTTCGCCTGCGCCGGTAAGACGAATCATTTCGCCGTCTTCGATGCCGGCGGGGATTTTTACCGAAATATCATTTTCCTGTTTGGAAACTCCTGCGCCGCCACAGGTTTTGCACTTCTCGTCGGGCACTTTGCCGCTGCCGTGACAGTTGGTACACGCGCGCTCTGTGGCAAACGAGCCGAGGATCGTACTGCGGACCTCGCGAACCTTGCCTTTGCCGTTACAGGTTTTGCAGGTGCTGAATTTGGTACCCGGTGCGCCGCCTGAACCGGTGCAGGTTTTGCAGGTCGAAGTTTTGTTTAAGAGAATTTTGCGGGTGACACCAAAAACTGATTCCTCAAAAGAAAGTTCAGCGTCAATTGAAATGTCGCGACCACGAGCGGTGCGCTGGCCTCGCCCGCCACCGAAAAAGTCAGAGAAAATGTCGCCGAAGTTCATTTCAAAACCTTCACCATTGGCACCCTGAGTGAATTGTGAGAAATCGAAACCTCCAAAGCCGCCTTGGCCTCCGAATCCACCTGCTCCTGGGCCGCCCGGACCAGAACCATCAGAAAAGACACGACCGTACGCATCATACTCGGCGCGTTTTTTGTCATCCGAAAGCACGGTGTAGGCTTCGTTGATTTCTTTGAACTTTGCCTCGTCACCACCCTTTTTGTCCGGATGATGTTTGTGGGCCAAAGTTCTGAAGGCCTTTTTTATCTCGTCCTTTGACGCTTTTTTGTCGATACCCAGGATTTGATAGTAGTCTTTTGCCATTTATTGGTTAGCGCTGTGCGCGATTAGTGTTGAGAGCTAATTATTTTTGCTCGCCGTTTTCTGGATTTTCTTTGTATTCTGCGTCGCGGACGTTGTCTTTTGAATCGGCGTTTTGGCCGGCCGCATTAGCGGCACCTCCGGTCCCAGAGGGACCTTCGGCTTGCGCACCGCCTTGCGCCCCCGCCGCATTAGCGGCACCTCCGGTCCCAGAGGGACCTTCGGCCTGATTCATATACTGCCCAATCTTCTGAATTTCCGCAGAAAGTTCGGTGGTGGCTTTCTTGATCGCCTCAACTTCCGTGCCGTCTTTTACTTTTTTGAGGGTGTCGATTTTGTCGATGATTGGTTTGCGCACGTCGTCGGAAATTTTGGCTCCAGCGTCGGTCAGGGCTTTTTCTGAAGTGTAAATGAGTTGCTCGGCGAGGTTTTTGGCTTCGACGGTTTCTTTTTTCTTAGCGTCTTCGGTGGCATGGGCTTCGGCATCGCGCTGCATTTTTGCAATGTCGTCTTTAGAAAGGCCGGAGCTGGCTTCGATGCGGATCGACTGCTCGCGGTTTGAGGCTTTGTCTTTGGCTTTAACGCTCAAAATACCGTTGGCGTCGATGTCGAACGTGACTTCAACCTGCGGCATGCCGCGTGGAGATGGTGGAATTCCGTCCAAAATGAATCGGCCGAGACTTTTGTTGTCGGAAGCCATTGGTCGCTCGCCCTGAAGAACGTGAATTTCGACGGATGTTTGATTGTCAGCGGCGGTTGAGAACACCTGTGACTTTGAAGCCGGCACAGTCGTATTTTTGTCGATTAGTTTTGTCGAAACGCCGCCCATGGTTTCGATACCAAGTGAGAGCGGAATGACGTCGAGAAGCAGAATATCTTTGACGTCACCAGTGATGATACCGCCCTGGATCGCCGCGCCGAGAGCTACAACTTCGTCTGGGTTAATCGACTTGTTTGGCTCTTTGCCGAAAAACTTTTTCACTTCTTCGACAATCTTTGGCATGCGGGTCTGG